>NZ_JAFSNZ010000083.1 GCF_017447225.1 Methanobrevibacter sp.
CCTAAATCAAGCTTTAAGTCATTTGCAATGTCTGACATGAAAACTCGTTTGTTCTGTTTACAGTATTCAATTATTTCTTCTTTTTGCTGATGGTATGGAATATCCCTTAATGTAATTTCTTCAATAATAGGAAGATTGAAACTATCGTTTGTCATTTTTTTCCTCCAAAGTTAATATACACCAAGTAATTTATCCTATATTTTTATCATTGATAAATATTGTGATGATTTAATTTTAAATAACGCTTTTGAAGCTTTTGAGGTGTATTATTCGAGTTTGAAGTTTGAGTGAGGATAATTTTAAACATTGAATAATTTTCTTTTTTGCTTTAAGTATTTCTCATTATTGAAGTTATCAGCAAAGAATTTCATCAATACGCCAAATGGCTGATATAATGCAGAATAATTATGGGACAAACATTCATATAAAAAGTCAAATACAAGATCCTCCTCATGTTGCGCTATTTTTTCTATCAAATCAACGATTATCTTCCAGGACTTATCCATATCTGCTTCTTCATCAAAACTATGCTTGTCAAGGAATCTGTTGAAAAATAATGTTATCAGATAAAGAGTATAACGATATTCTCCTGAATTGAAGCATTCTATTAGCTGATTTTCGATAAATAAGTTCAGGTTCTCTTCCCAGAATATTCCATCCAATATCATAAATACTTCATCTTCATATGATAAGATTTCCTCTTTTATAATGTCCTGTCTGAATTTATCTTTAAATTCATCAAGAAGATCTTCATTATAACTCAGCTGGTCTTTTAAAAATTCAATTAACTTCTCATTATCCAGATGTTCAACAGCCATATCATATTCGATGTATTTGTTGTCCTCGTCAAGTGCATATATCACTGCAGCCATATGGTGGCATTTTTCCTTGCCGCATTCGCATTCACATGATTCTATCTGAAATTTATCATTGATATCAATGGAAACATCATATGTTTTGCCATTTTCTATAACATCAGCTGAAATATAATTTATTGCTCGTATAACGGATTCGACTTTAATGTCTAAATCGAAACCATCTTCCAATTGCTTTTCTGTGAAATAATCTTCCCATTTAAAAATCATTTTACCACCTTAATTTCAAGGAATTATACATTAACTTTTCAACGACAGGATTAATGATGTTGTTTCTGGAATATATATCCATTCCGATTTGATAATATGTTTCATATATCATCCCATAAGTTATTTTAAAATATCCTCAATTCTTTTTTATTTTAACACCAAATGTTTCGGGACTCTTATATTCCGGGCACCTGTCCACCGAAATTCTAATCATCATTCTGTTTTTATGAGTTATAAGTATGAACTCTTCACAGAACTCATCACTATATTTTTATGCATATTCAAGATATTTAACATTTCTTAAATTCATATACTCCATATAAACCAATGCAAGAAAAATTCCATTCTCTATATCAATAAGCTCGTCGCAGTAGTCATCATAATACCTGATGAGATTGTTGTCCTCATCAAGCACCGCAATCGGCTTAAAAAGAGGATTCATATTTCCTGAATTGACAATTCTTGTTATAGTCTTTTTGAACATGAAATTTTTTTGATTTAAACATAAATTCTAAAGTCCTTTAAGCTTATTGTTGGTTTCATCCAAATCGAATTTCTCCAAATCATTCAAATCAAAGCGGCTTTCATCCAATTGCTCCGGATGATAATAGGAATATATAAGTTCCTCAACATAATATGGACCGAAAAATCCTTCCAAAAGATTGAATTCACCTTCAAAATCAAGGATTTTAGCATGACCAAAGTTTACATCAACAGCCTTTTTGATTTTTATAGTAAACATCCAGTTTTCAGTGAAGTGATATCTGTAATCAATCTTTTTGAATAACTTGAAATAGTTGTTGATATATGTATCTCTACTGTCTATTTTAAACGAATCCGATGATCTTGGATCGGCTATTTCCACATTCAAACCGTCAACGATAAATGAATATGCTCTGAATGCATCAAAACCGAATGATAAGCGCAGTATATCATTCAGTTTGCTGAATGTTATACCCTGAGGAATAAGCATGTGTCTTGAAGTTGGAAATTCGAATTTGTTTAGCTTTACGTTAATCTCATATGCTATCATCATATCACTCCAGTTTGAAAATATATTTTGAAGCATTATCCAGCTCAAAATCATATTGATTTAATCTCAATGAATCATAATGCTTGATTAGGAGTTTCCTGTTTAATTTGAATTCCTGTTCACCAGTATTCACTATGATGCCTTCCCAGTCATCCCTAAGAACAATTTCCGTGATATTGAGCATATCAGCAACACCATAGTAACAGAACATATCGTAATCCTTAACTTCATTCTTAAGCGAATCCAAATCCATAAAAACAACAATGCAATTGTCTTTTTTATAGTATTCAAGCCACTCAACCTTAAACCAGTCCCCTTCAAAGTCCCGCTTTTCATCATATTGAGCAATGGCATATAGATGAGAATGTTTAAAATAGCTAAATAGATTATCCAAACGATTTAAACGTTTCTTGTTTTTAAGATACTTTTCAAGAGACCTGTTTTTCCTTAAATCCTCAATATGAAAAAGCTCTTCGGGAGTGTAGATTTTTTTTCTAGCTAAAATATCATCGTTAAATATTTCAAGCTGAGACTCCAATTCATTTTTGATTTCAAGTTCATCAGCCAGAATATGAAAAAGCACATCACTTGGAATGAAAAAGTTCTCTGTTTTGGGGTTTATGATAATGCCTGAGAGATTATCATAGAGCAAATCATAAATCATTGCAAAATCCCAAAACATAGGGATTGTATTTTTCTCATTTTCGCTATAACATTTATAATACTCATCTAAATCCGTGAAAAAATACAATACTTCTTCATTTTTATATTTGGAGTATGTACATGAAAATGTATCATCCCCATTGTCTGTGCAGTGATGGATGAATACGCATCTTTTAAGTTCATTTAAAATATTACGGTTAAATTTATGGGATTTTCCAATAATATTTCTAAAATTAATGTTTGAAATCCTTTCTATATATTCCATGATTAATGATATGAATTTAATAATAGTTAATTTTAATGTTTATGAGACATCACTCACAAAGATTTTTAAGTATTGCATGTGTTGAATTCATATCAAATTTCTCAATTAAATATGCTGATTAACAGAATACATCTACAAATCAAGAATTATATAAATCGAGTAATTTTGTTTTTAAATGAGTTGTTTTAAAAAAAGAAAAAGATTAAAGATTAAATCTACAATCATAAATAATCTAATTCTGTATCAATATAACAGTCCACATTATCTCGAAGAGTAACTTGTTGAGCTTTATGCCGTCCTGTTTTGTTAATGATTCTTATAGGACTCATTTTTCGGGATTCACAGATAACTTTTTTTCCCTTTTAAATGATCACCTTTCCTATAAACGGTTGTCATCTCGAACACCCAATACCCCTTCATCAATCAGTTCATTTACAATATCATAAACATCCCCTAAATCAAGCTTTAAGTCATTTGCAATGTCTGACATGAAAACTCGTTTGTTCTGTTTACAGTATTCAATTATTTCTTCTTTTTGCTGATGGTATGGAATATCCCTTAATGTAATTTCTTCAATAATAGGAAGATTGAAA
>NZ_JAFSNZ010000084.1 GCF_017447225.1 Methanobrevibacter sp.
ATCAGAACCTAAATCAACCTTATCGTCATCAGAATAGTCAACATCAATATCTTCTTTAGTACTATGATCAACATGAATATAATCTTTATCAGAACCTAAATCAACCTTATCGTCATCAGAATAGTTAACGTCAATATTTTCTTTAGGGATTTTATCACTGCCATGGTCAACATTGACAAAATCATCATCAGAACCTGAATCAACCACATCATCAAAAGAATTCGTCTTAACATCATCAGAACCTAAATCAGGAACTGAATTGACATCATCCAAATCATCATTGTAAATTTCATCTATATTAATACTGTCAGTTGATGAAGAAAACTTAACTTTAGGCTTTTCTTTAACTTTTTCTGCTGAATCATCAATCGTTTCCGGTTCAATCTCTTCTTCAATAGGTTCAGGTTCAATATCCTCTGTAAAAGACACTGAATCAGTATCATCACTTACCTGATCATCAAAATCATCAATGTCATCTTCAGGGATTTCATCATTACTATGGTCAACGTAAATAAAGTCATCTTCTTCTATTTTATCCTTAATGGAATCTGTGATATCTTCTTCGGATTCATCATCATTGAATAATGGGATTTTATTTTTTATTGAAGATAAAATTCCACCACCACTTGTTTTAGAAATAGAAGAACCGAATTTGACTTTTGAAGAATCCGAATCATCAGCTATTTCTTCTTGGAGTTCTTCTTCTCTTTCTTCGTCTTTATATTGAACATCTTCGCTATAGTCTTTATCACTTGTAAATGTATCTTCATCTTCCTCACCATCATCTGAATGTTTATCGGAAATATTATCTAAATCATCATCTTCATCATCAGATAATTCTTCAATAATCTCTTCTAGATTAACATTATCAGAATCATTTTCGTTAATATCTGCATCTAAACTATCACCATTTTCTAAAGGAATATCATTATCATCAGGATATTGTGATTCATCAATGTCTTCGACTTCAATATCATTATCTTCTGAGATATCATCATTTAATTCTGGTGACTCATCAACAATTTCAACATCATCTGAATCCTTATAACTTTTATCATCCAAATCATCATTTAATTCAAATGATTCATCAACATCCTCAGAATCAGAAGAGACTTCAACATCTAAATCAACAGAAACATCATCATTTAACTCAATTGGTTGCCCATCAATTTCAACATCATCTGAATCTTTGGATTTAATGTCTTTTTCTTTAGAATTATCTTCAATATCAACTTCAGATTCAACATCATCTTTAAATATAAAATCATCAAATGCACTGGAATCCTCATTAATATCCTCTTTTTCCTCATTAATCGTTACGAATTCACTTGGTGATTTATCGAAACCTACTTCACTTGTTTCTTCTTCGGCCTGAACAAATTCACTTGGAGATTCCTGTGTGAATTCCATATCGTCATCAAAATCATCGACTTCGTCTTTGCTTACAAAAATTATATCGTCATCAAAGTCAAGTTCGCCATCTGGAGGTATCACTTCAACATCATCACCAAGCATGGCCGCTTTAGCTTCAGCTTCTTTTTGCCTTTGCTCTTCAAGTTCCTTTTCACGTTGTTTTCTTAACTCTTCAGCTCTTTTTTCAGCTTCAATTCTGCGTTGTTCTTCTTTTTCACGAGCAATTTTTTGTTCCTTACGGGTTTGCTTGATAGATTTTTCAATGAAATCCAATAGCTTTTTGCGTCCTAAATCACGGTTTCTGTACCAGTCAGTGGACCATAAATGATAGAGTTTCCATCCCAATCCTTCCAAGACCTGTTCACGGAGCCTGTCACGGTCACGTGCAACCTTACTTGATGCATACATTTTTCCATCAGTAGTTATTCCTAAAATGTATTTTCCAGGATTTTCCTCATCAACAATAGCCAAATCAACTCTAAATCCTGCACAACCGATTTGTTTATCCACTTGGTAACCGTTTTCTTCAAGGAAACTGGCTATTGCATCTTCAAACGGTGCTGATGTATGTTGCTCTTCCGTGTGAGCGCCAATGGTTAAGTTTTCAGCATATTCCAGAAATTCTCTTAATGCTCTGACACCATGTGGCGGGTTGGCTGTTAATTTCATGCTGGATGCTTTGAAATTGGAAAATACAACACATTTCTGTCTTGCACGTGTAATCAGTACATTTAATCTTCTTTCACCACCATCTTGATTTAAAGGACCGAAGTTTAGTGACATCTTGCGTTCGTTATCAAAACCGTATCCTACACTAATTAGAATAACATCCCTTTCATCCCCCTGAATAGTTTCGAGGTTTTTGACAAAGAATCTTTCATCCTTGTTTTCAGAGAATAATGGTTCGAATTCAGGTCTTTCACGGCGTTTTTCCTCTAATTTTTCCAAGATTGCATTTTTCTGTGCGACAGAAAATGTTCCGACACCCAGACTTTTGGTGTCACCATATCTGTCAAAATGATCAAATATTGCTTCGACAACATCTTCAGCCTCTTTCGGGTTTGCAGAAGATGAACCTCTGTCATAGGCAGTATTCGGATTATAATGGAATTTTAATCCCAGTTCGGAATCGTTGTGTGAAGGTGAAGGATAAACAAGCAATTCATTGTCATAGAATTCCTTGTTGGATACGTTAATTAATGATTCATGACGGCTTCTGTAGTGCCATTTCAGCATTTTTACAGGGAATGAGAGTTTACATAAATGAAGAATACTTTCCATGTCTAAAGAGGTTGCTTCTTCCTCATCGCTTTCTCCACTTGCCATCTGATCGAAAAATGACGTTGGAGGCAATTGTTGGGTATCCCCCATTACAACAGCGGTTTTACCTCTCATGAATGCTCCTAATGCATCTTCAGGTTTGACCTGACTTGCTTCGTCGAAAATAACAACATCAAACTGCAATTCTTCGTTAGTTGGGTCAAGATATTGCGCTACAGATAAAGGAGACATCATGAAACATGGTTTAATCTGTTTAATCATTCCACCGGCCTTTTCCAATAATTTCCTAACCGGCAAGTGTCCGCTTTTTCTTGTAAATTCTCCGGCCAATACTTTTGCCTGAGGGTTTTCTGTAGCTCCAAAAATCTGCGGAATGTTTTTGTTCAACTTATGGAAGATTCTCTTACGGTTTAAGACCAATATTTTCTTGTCCAAATCCTTAAATTCCCTTATTCTGTTTTCATGCAACTCTCCGATGAATGTTGCCAATTCATGATTTTCAACAAATAATATATTTAAAAGTGAATCTGCGAAGTTTCCTTCAACCAGTGCTTTTACATCGTCCTTTTTAATGTTTCTTTTTTCAATTGAATCAACAAATAATTCGGCTGTTGTTCCTTTCAGGGAGTTTTTGGTGTTGAGATATTGTGACCATAAATGAAGGCTGGACAGCTGTCCTCTCCAGTTGTATAACTGTGACTGCCAATCTTCAAATGCAACATCATTTGCACCTTTTTTGAATATGAGTTTGCTTCTAGGATTTAATTTAGCCTTTAATTTATCCAAATCATTACTGAATTCGTTTCCGGAGTCTATATAGTCAACCAAATCTCTTTCAGGATTAATGTCAAACAGATCTTTGGATAATATGTCAATGGTATTTTGTGAGAAAATTCCTTCTTTTGTAAGGATTGTGAACTGGTTCATCCATTGAGCGATTGATTTTAAGTCATTTATATCCGCATTTAAATGCCAATAGTCACCATAATATCTTTTGGCCAATGCATCGTTGGCTTCCAAATTCTTTTTGAGCTGTATTGCAATTTTTGCCTGATTCAATTCATTGATTATCGTTGGAATGTCATCCGGAACAGGAACATTATAATATCTCTCAACAAGTTCCACATGCTGTTTTCCTTTAAAGAAACGCAATTTCTTATGGGACAAATCATTTAGCTGATAGATTAATGCGTCTATATTAGTGTGATATATTCCAGGATTGAATTTATCCAGGATTTCGGCAACTTTCTGATATTTGGCCAGTTCCTGAATAATCAAATAAGCGTCATCATTATTTTTATCCCATGCACCGGACTTTAAGATTTTTGCATCAATTAACTCTGAGTTTTGTGATTTGATAATGTCAAATGCTGAAAGTGATTTTTTAAATTCATTTAATGTATTTGGCTTTTTAATACCATAGATATCATAAACTCTTCCTCTTTCTATTAGAAATGCGTCAAGAGATGTCAATGTATCGTTAATAAGCATTTCTATTTCTCTTAAATCAGCAGGAAGCAGACTTTTCGGTGCGCATTTACTCCATGGATTTTCCTTTGAAATTGTCTGATAGAGCTCTGCAACGCTTTCCAGAGACAATATTATATCATCCAGATCTTTCATTGAAACAGTTTCCGGACTGTTGAATCTTACCACTGGCATTATGCTTTGCTTGCGTGAAAAATGGTCATCAGCAGCCTCTTTCATACCATACAATTGGAATGCTGACAGGTTCACGGCAAAAACCGGTCTGTGAATGACGCTGGCATAATCGTCCAACTGTCTTTTCAAGGTTTCCAGTTTCCTTATGGTCTGATCAATGTTTAATGTGTCAACAGCACGGACATTGGTTGCCTTTTGCAGGTCTTTCAGGAACTTTTTACGTCTTGTTTTGTGGGAATGTAATTCCAAGACAAACTTACCCAATCCAACACCAGTCAGTCTGTCCTTTACAACATCCAATGCCGCCATCTTTTCTGATACGAATAATACTGATTTGCCTTCAGCAAGCAGTTCAGCAATCAGATTAACGATAGTTTGTGATTTACCTGTACCTGGTGGTCCTTCCACAACAAGGTTTCTTCCTGCCTTAACGTCCTGAATAGCTGCTATCTGTGAAGAATCCGCATCCAAAACCTGATACATAGTCTGATATTCAAGCTGTGAGTCCACATCTTCCTCATTGAATGCCTCAACGTCATTTTTTGCAGGGTTGAAAATTGCCTGTATCAGTTCATTTTTAGTTAAATCAACGTTATCAGCCCAGCTGTCCGGATTCAAATCATTGTACATTACAAATTTTGTGAAACTAAAGAAACCTAATGCAATATTGTTGTTAACTTTCCAGTCTTCCATTCTGCTTGTAGCACGTTTAACTTTAGCTATATAATGGTCAATGACTTCACCATATTTCTTGAATTCAAAATCAGGAAGTTCTATGCCTCCTTCAAGAAGCTTGGCCTTAAGTGATATGTTAGTCTGAATGTCTTCTCCAGTCCATTCCAGATTAAATGATTCACCAACCTTTTTTCTCTCCATTGAAACAGGAATCAATACCAGCGGTGCCTGATTAACTTGTTTTGGCTTGGATTTGTCTATCCATTCCAAAAATCCGACTGCAAGGTAAAGGATATTATAACCCTGTTCCTGAAGCATTGTTTTAGCCTGGTTATTGATGTAATATAATCTCTTTTGGAGTTCATTTGGAGTCAAATCTGTAGCCAGTTTCTTGTTTCCTTCTGAAAACTTTGAAAAATCAAATGGAATATGATCCCATACAGAGGATTTGTCTTCCTTTTTGTCTTTCTTATTGGCTACAAAATACATCTTACTATTTTGTATAACTAATGTTTGGTAGACATTAATTGGAGTTTGATTATTGATTTTAACTGTTTTGGCTCTGGATTTAAAGTTAAGCAACTGATTTCTTAAAGTTAAATCTAATAACTCCTTACGTAAGTTTTCAAACTCTTTTTCGATTATATTTGTAGATGAATTGGATAACATGATGATCATTTATTAATTGAAAAATTCTTTAAATCATATATAATTATTAATTCATTAATTAATAAAGTTTACTTAAAATTAAATATCGCCTTTAAATGGTCCAAAAAAGCTGAGTTTATCACTAGCTATTTTTGATGCGAAATTAGCTGATTTTAAAATGGAATCGGTTGTTAATTTTTTAGAAATGTAAGCTGCCATATAGGTATCACCACAGCCTGTTGAATCAACAATATTGTCACACGGGACAGCTTCAATTTTATACTCCTTATCTGAAAGCACTCTTGATCCATGACTTCCATCAGTTATGATGATTTCATCTACATCTATGTCATCACCAAGGATGTTTTTTTCTGATTCATCTAAAAATATCGCATCTGCGAGTGATAATATGGCAGGTAACTCCTTGAAGTTATCTAATTTTATAGTGTAATTTTCATTTACTTCAACATCAGGAGTTCTTAAAAAACCCTGTACTGATAAAAATATTGGAACATCAAAACTTTTGAGATATTCAACAGTTTCAATAGGAAAATCATGACGATTTAGAGGATTTAGCACAAACGCACCAATATCATCGGGCAAAATGTCTTTCAAATCAGATGGAAAAATCGGTATTTTAGCAAAATTGCTTAATTGATGTCTGACATCCAGGTTATCCCTGAAAGGATATTCATTGATGAAAAAATGAGAATTCTCTTTTTTAATTACCTGAACTTTGTATTTATCAGGAAAAGCATCTATTAAATGTTCATCCGAACAGTTTACAATTACCCGGTAGTCCTTGAAGAATTCTTCAAAAACAAAACTTTGAAAGTAAGTCGCACCGCCAACTCTGTTGGACTTTCTATTGCCGATAACCACCAAATCATTAGTTACCGGACCAATTACTACAAGTGTCATGATATCCCTTGTGTATTCATATAAGTATAACTATTTGTAATTAGAATATATAACAATTTGTTTAGTATTTAACAGTGTATTTTGATGAATAATACTCAGAAACATTAATTAGTTACTAACAAATAAGTTAAATACATGAAAATATTAATTCAATTCTAAAATCTGTTAATAGAAACTTTGAAAGATAACAAAAAATTAATAATCGGATTATACCTGACATTTATAATCTGTTTTGTTGCGGCATGGATTTTATCCGGTGCAAGAGTGGAATCTGCCATAAGCAATATGCCAATTTCAAATACAACACCTACTCCAAATATAATCAGTGGGAGTGCAGTTGAACTATTCATCAATAATGAATGGGGAGGAATCATAACATATGTTTTTTCAATATTCTTTGCAATTCCTGCAATTTTAATGTTAGCCTATAATGCTGTTAACTTGGGCGTTATTGGACAATTATTCAATCAGGCAATTCCTAATGGAGGTCTTAGATATATCATTTACCTGATTCCCCACGGAATATTTGAAATTACAGCAACTGTTCTTCAGTCAGTGGCAGGAGTGCTATTATTCCTATTCATCTGGAGATTCATCAAAGCCTGGAGAAATAGCAATACATCCGGAGCTTCACAAGCCTTTGAAAAAACCAAAAAAATATTGGTTCAAAGCATCATACTTATGATATTTTCAACAATCCTATTGCTTATTGCAGCCCCAATTGAAGCATATTTCTCAGTACCTTTCTCTGAATTCATTATAGGGCCATGAATCTGCAGTCAATCCAATTCGATTGTAATATCAACGACATGATACTTGCCGGAAACGGCATAAATTTCTTTTTTAATATTTTCAACATTTTTTCCAAAATCAACATCGACTTTTACAGTCATTACTGAATCTATCCCGTCAAGTGACCATATATGGAAGTCTTCAATTGCATTCACACCATCAATAGCCACTATCTGCTGTTTGAATTCTTCAACATCGAAGTTGTCGGGAGTCTTTTGAAGCAGCACTTCAACTGATTTGTATAAATTGCGTCCGAGGTTGAATATAAGCCATATTGCGATTCCGATTGAAACGAAGGGATCCAGGTATGGCGCCCCATCCCAGAATATTAGAACAACACTTAATATCAATATAGCAACCCATTCAAATACATCACCTAGCTGATGGAATAAAATAGCTTTTTCATTGAATGTTTCGCCGTCATGAAGCCTATAGACAGATATTGATTTAAATATTATTCCAACAATTGCAATAACGAGCATTCCACCGGCATCCACTCCTTCAGGAGCAAATAGTCTTGGAATAGCTTCGGACAATATTACAAATGCCATTATTATAACAAAAATAGAAGTTATTACAGCACCTAAAATTGAAAATCTCTGATATCCGTATGAATATTTGTCTGTTGAGTCCTTTTGGGATACTTTTTCCAGAAACCATGCCAATGCAATGGAAATCGTATCGGACATGTCATGAATGCAGTCAGCAAGTATTGCCATACTGTTGGTTGCAAGACCTCCTGCAATGACTATGATATTGAAGGCAAGATTCATGAAAAATACAAATGCCAGATTTTCGCCCGCTTTTTTGTGATGACTGTGAGTATCAATTCTCATATTTAACAGTTTATCAATAATAAAATAAAAAAGTTATTTAAAATGAATAATATTAAAGATAAAGTGTATTTTAAAATTATTCCTTTAACAACAAATATTTATATAATTTAAAGATTAAATCAATATTAGTGATTAAAAATGGCAATAATAGGAACAACAATATTTTCACATATATTTCCAGTACTTTTTGGATTTTTCGGATTATTACTAATAATATCTGGTATATTGGATGAAAACAATCCTAAATTAGGTTTAGGTATCGTATTGTTTATTGTAGGTTGTGCATTCCCTTATGTTGTATTAAATGCACTTATCTAGATTATTGTAATTTCACCTGAATGTAGGCTAGTTCCTACCAACACTTTTTTTATTCCCAGTTTTTCCAACTCATCAATAGATTCTTTATTTAATCCGCCAGCCATTATTAATTTGTCTTTCATATCCTCGAATTCATCTAAAAGCTCTTTATTATACCCATGATTTGTTCCCACGCCACTAATGTCTAAAAGTATGATTTCAGCAGGATCTAATTCTTTCAATATCTTTTTGTATTCCTTGAAGTCCAAGTCCAGTTTCTTGCAGTAGAGTCCATTGTCCTTTACATCAACACTTATTACAATCCTTTCTTTAGGATATTTTTCAAAAATCTTATAGAGTTCATTTACGTCTTCAAGCGTTTCTGTGGGAACGATTATCTTAAATGCATAGTCCAGGAAAAATGAAAATGATTCTACATCCTTTACGCCTGCATCAAGCATTACCGGAAGTATTGTGTTGGCCATCTTGATTTCATTGACATTATGTCCTTTGCTTTCAATCAAATCCAAATCAGCAATGTATAATTCATCGGCACCATTCAATTTCAGACCCTGTGCAATTTCAACAGGACTGGATGATGGAGCAAATACTGTTTGCAATGGTTGATATGTATCCCTCATACCGGATTTGCCGCTTACTGCCTGACCTTCTTTCAAATCCAATACTGGTATTTTTTTAATCATATTTGTCACCTTAAAATATAATATAATCAAGAAAGTATTTAAAATTTTAAAAAAATCAAAAAAACAATAGGAGGAAAATTAAGCTAAAAATAAATTTTAGCCTAATTTCGAAAATAAAAATAATGATCAATTTGGGGAGAGTATAAAAAATATGATTTTTAACCCTTGTTTATTATCTTTATCATCATAGTATATAAAGTTACCTATAATTTATAAAAATTAAATTATACTTGAATAAATAAAATTTAAATTATTTTTATAAAAATTAAACAATAAATAAAATAATTAAAAATAAATAAACAATAATCATTATAATTTAAAAATTAATATAATAATTTAAATTTTGATGTTTGAAATATGTTAAAATCAATAAAGTTCGCTTGAAAAAGCCATTATATGAACATACTTAGCTAGAAAAAAATGATATGCTTAAAACATCCCTAATTAAAGTACAGTTGAAAAAAGTAATTAAAAATTAAGTAAGATTGATAAAAAAAGAAGTTTTAAAAAAAAATAAAAAAGTAAGTTTGAAGTTGAAAGAGGGAATTTTGAAAGACAGAAAAAATCACGTGTTCATCCTTGCTAAGCTATCTATAATGAATTAACTTCAAACTATATTATACTTTGATTTACTAATATAAATACTTTTTTATAAAAAAGTATTACTTTAATTAGTAAAAAAATTAAAAAAAGTAATACTAACTAATTTAAAAAAAATAATTATTCTCTGAAATTTTCATCAATATATGAATCAAACTTCAAATAAGCCTCATCTACAGCTTCAGACAATAAATCCTGATCAATTTCTGATAACTCATCAAAGCTAACGCCCAAATCAACATCAACATCCAATTGGTCATCATCATAATTGAGCATAATATCCAAATCAAGATCCTCAAGTTCCTTAGTGGAAATCACACGGGAGACCTCTTTTTCAAGGATTTCTCCAAAATCATCAGAAATAGTGGTTAAATCATCAGAAGATAATCTTTTAAGTTTTGACATAATAATCCAAAAAAAGAATGGAAATTAAGCTCCATTAGGAGCCATTCCTTGCATTGCAGCTTGAATATTAGTTTGCATTTCTTCAAGTTTTTTCATGACTCTTTCTTCTTGGCGAGCCATAGTTTGTTTTCTTAACTTGAGAGTTTCTAATTTATCTTCAGCTTCTTCCAAAGCATCTTTATAATCTACTTTAATGAGTAAATTACCTGCTTGTTTGAATACTTCAGTACTTTCATCAGTGTTATTTAACTCTTCTAATGCTTTTTCAGTTTCTTGAATTTGAACTTCTACAGTTTGAATTTGCATAGTTACAGCTTGAGCTTGCTGTTGTAACTGTTGAAACTGATTTAATTGCTGTTGTATATTTTCAGGAATTTCCATATATAATCACCTTTTTATTTTTATATATTAATCAAATTATTTATTTGTAATGATAAGTTAATCCATTTAATAGCTGAATTGACAGAAGCTCTAAATGAAGTCGAATCCTCCGCATCAATATTGATAATAATCTTATTTTCCTCAAGAGTCAAATCCATAGATGATCTGTAATCAGGTGCCGTATTGAACTCTAAAATAATGGAATCATAAATGATTTTAGCCTGATCGGAATTTTCAAATTCAATATCAATCCGGCTTTTTACAGATTCCAGTGGACTATCATCAATCATTGTTATCTAAAATTTTTTTAACATTAATCTGAAAATCAGTCTTGTCTCCAAATTTATTGATAAAATTTATTCTAGCTATCAAATCATCATCTTCAGATATATGAATATAGTTATCCTCTGCGCTATCCACAAGTTCAAAACCTAAAATATCACTTAAGGAGTTTAGTTCTTGAACATCTGAGACTACTTTCAATTTAGATGGAGCTATGTTGAGTCTTTCATTGGAAATACTTGCACTAATCAAAACAATAAGTAATTCTTCACCTTTGTTAGAATAAAATGTTATCCTACTGGGATTTCCCTTAATTTCATTAACAATAGCTAAATTAACTTCATCCTCATCTAAAGCTTTCAGCAAAAGCTCTCTCATATTCATTTTACCTCTATTAACAGAAGTTGAATCTGTTGCATGGGCAAAATTCTTACAAAACTTTCTTGTTTTTTGAGAAGGCTTTCTGGAAGTTGAAATTAACATTTAAATCAAAAATAGTAAAAAATTATAGATAAAACAAGATTAAAAATCTTGATTTAATTCTATTTTTTAAGGCCAACTCTGTTGACCATATTCCCATCGGGAACACTTGCAGAAACCCAACGAGTTACTTCTGGAACATTTTTAAATAAAATCCTATATCTACAATTAGGACATTTATTGACCATGTAGCTTTTTTGGTCTACTTCGGTTCCACAACGTGGACATTTATACAAGGATTATTCCTCCACTTTAATATCTCTGATACTACGTGCTGCGGATTTTGCCATAGGGGTTTGAGGAACGTAAGCTCCACCAGTAAATACTGCACCGCATTTTCTACATTTCCAAATTCCAGCAGCTTGTCTTTTTACATAAGGTCTATCACATTTAGGACAAACATGATTTTTTTTCATGTTTTCTTCGATGAGTTTAACAGATCTTTTTGCTTTTCTTCCGTATCTTGCACCGAACCTACCTGTAATACCAACTTTTTTAGTTCTTGCCATTTTAATTTCTCTCCATTATAAAAATAATAATAAAAATGTAAATCAATTAGATTTACCATGATTAAAAACAATCATAAAATTATCTAATGTAATAATATTGTATTACATCATATTTAAAGTTAATGGTAAATTCAAGAAAATATTAGTATTTTCTTAAAATACCTGATGATATTAACCCAATCAATTAATCGAAAGTGTGATAATTAGGACTTTCATTAGTGATTAACAAATCATGAGGATGTGATTCCTTAATACCACTACTGGTTATTCTGACAAATTGAGCTTTTTTCTGCATGTCTGCAATATCTTTAGCTCCACAATAACCCATGGATGATTTTAAACCACCGACTAATTGGAATAAAATTTCACTAACAGTTCCTTTGTAAGGCACTGCGCCTTCAATTCCTTCAGGAACATATTTAGTGTGGTTCATTTTACTTTTAGATCCTTGGAAGTATCTATCAGCACCACCATCAAATTCGCTGGTCATAGCTCCCATTGAACCCATTCCACGGTATTTTTTGTACTGTTTACCGTTCATGACAACCACATCACCAGGAGCCTCATAGGATGCTGCAAGCAAATTACCTAACATTACTGCATCTGCACCGGCACCTATAGCTTTTGCAATGTCTCCGGAGTATCTGATACCACCGTCTGCGATGACAGGAATGCCTGCATCTGCAGCAGCGTCAGCAACATCGGAAATTGCAGTCAATTGAGGTACACCGACACCTGCAACAATACGGGTAGTACACATGGAACCCGGACCGATACCGACTTTTAATGCATCAACACCCATAGATATCAGGTCTTCTGCAGCTTCGGCAGTTGCAATGTTACCTACACATAATTCAGCATCAATATTATCCTTAATGGTTTCAGTGAATTTGACAACATTCATATTGTGAGCGTGAGCACAGTCGATTGAAATAATATCTGCACCAGCCTGATCCAATGCCATAGCCCTTTCCAGATCAAATGGACCAGAAGCTGCGGCAACCAGATAATTACCGTTTTTATCACGAGCAGCATTAGGATATTGTGCCTGATTTAAAATATCTTTAATAGTGATAATTCCAACTAATTTACCGTCATGAAGAACAGGTAATCTTTCAACTTTATTTTCATAAGCAATATTCAATGCCTCTTCAGCAGTGATTGGCTCTTCCACAGTAACAACATCAGAAGTCATGATGTCTTTAACAGTCTTGTTAGGTTCAGATTTTAATACTGGTCTGATATCTCTTTTTGAGATGATACCTATAATTTCATCACCGTCAACAACAGGAAGACCGCTAATCAGTTCATCCTGCATTTTATTTTGAACATCCAAAATGGTTGAATCAGGTGTAATGGTTACAACATCACGAATAGTCAAGTCTTCTGCAGATTTTACTTTTTTAACTTCTTCAACCTGTCTTTCCAATGATATGTTTCTGTGAATTACTCCTATACCACCTTCCTGTGCCATAGCTATAGCCAATTCAGCTTCAGTGACAGTGTCCATAGCGGCACTCATTACAGGAATATTCAATTTGATTCCTTTTGACAATTCAATGGTTGTATCAATGTCTTTAGGTTCAACATAACTTGCATTTGGAGTAAGTAAAAAATCATCGAATGTATAAGACATTCTAGCTTCTTGAACTTTTTTAGAATACATTAAAAACACCTACTTAAAATGAATCGCATAATTCTTTAAGCTCAGCTACTGCAGTATGATGTATTTTACCGGTATTACGGTCACCGCCAACACAGGCAGCTCCTCTGATACCAACAACATCACAGTCAATATCATGCAATGGTTTTAACTGGTCTTTTTTGACAGATCCTGCAAGAGCAGTTTTCAAATTATAGCTATGAGCTTCTTCAACAAATTCAGTTAATTTATCTAAATCTAAATAATCAAATAAAGTATGACCGTCTTTAACAGCAGTATCCAACATTGCCAAATCGCAGTTTGCATCACGAGCAACTTTTGGAATTTCCATCGGATCAACAGCACCAACACGATGAGCATCTGCATAACCTGCAGCTACTACAATAGTATCTGGACTTACGTCTTTAACGGTTTTAGATACGTTTTTCATAACTTCAACAGCTTCATCGTAATTTTTGGTTCCGTATAATCCTACTTTAATATAATCTGCTCCTGAAACATGAGCACCCATTGCCGCTAGAGAAACTGTACCTGGTTTGTAAGGCACATCTCCTAAAGTAGCACTGACCAATTTGTCTTCAGGAGTTAATTCCCTGATTTCTTTAATAACCCAAGGGAAATTAGCACCTAAAGATCCTTCTTTAGGATTTTTAACATCGACAATATCTGCTCCACCTTTAATAGATTCAAGAGCTTCTTCATGATTTATAGGACTTATTAATAGAAGCATGTATTTCCTCCGTTTATAATATAATCAATATATCAAAATATAATATATTTATATTTAGTATTCTTTCTTTATAAGTATATGCACTAAAATGCATTTAAAAAAATAGTTAAATTAATATGGTGAATCATTCTTGCTTACATTATCCCTGATTTTTCCATGAACTTTAGGATAAAAGCCAACTTCTGAGGATAATTTTCTCATGTTTTCAAGTATTTCATTGGTTGGAATAGCTACCGGACAATTTAAGGTGCACAATCCACATAACGTGCACATGTAAAGACCTGAGTTATAACAGGTCTCATCATCTTCAATGAATTTTGACATTGCAACACCACGGCCGCCAAGATAGTTATTGAATCCGAACTCGTTTCCGACGGCATTATATACAGGACAGTGCACAATGCAGTTTCCGCATCCGATACACCAAAGGCACTCTTCGCTGGCCAGGCTTCTTCCATTGTCTAAAAATATTACGACTACCCTTTCGGCACCGTACATGTTTTTGAGAAGCTTTTTTTCAATGTCCGCTGTCTTTGACGGTCCGGATATGACATTCATATATGAGGTTACATAGTTTCCTGTAGCATAGACTGTTTCAAGTTTTGAAACAGAAATTGCATCTTCCAAAGTAGGTACAATTTTATCAATTCCAGCTACAATTATATGCAAATCTTTCAGCGAAACCAGTGAAATATTGCCTTCGTTATGAACCATTATGCATGACCCCTCTTCAGATGCAATTGCATTGGCACCTGATATACCTACACTTGCATCTTTTAGACGATTTAGAACATCCTCACGGACAAGCTCCATAATCTCACGGGCAATCGGATTGACATCGCTGTCCAGAGAATCATTGACAATATTAGTGATTTCTGAAATGTTTAGATGGGAAGCAGGCCCTGTCGGATGAACAGGCTTATTGTCCGTTTTTTTAAGCTGCAAAATCCTGTCTCCCAAATCTGTTTCGACAACATCCCACTCTTTGGATGCCAGCTCTGATTTAAGATTTATTTCACCTAAAGTATTGGATTTTGCCTTGGCAATCACCTTATTGTCAAAGTCTTTTATTAAGTCAAAAATAATATCTAATGCATCTTCCTTCGTTTCAGCAAACTCGACATCAATGCCGTTTCGCTTGAATGATTCGACAGCCTGGCCATATAACTCTTCGGAATTTTCAACGGAGTATCTCTTGATTTCACGTACTCTTTCCTGAAGTCTTCTGACTTGAGGTGAGTCCTTTATTTCAGATGACCTTGACTTGACTGTATTGAATGATTTTCTCATGGTTTCAAGTTCACTCGTCTTCATAGACACCACCATACTTTACTAAAAATTCCGTCAAATCCATGACTTCCAAATCATCATTCTTTAAATTAAGCTTACAGAACGGACATGGAGTAAGCAATAACTCTGCACCAGTTTCTTTAGCCTGATTGACTCTAGATTCAGCCATCTGTGAAGCTATTTCTGGATAAGCTGACTTTACTCCACCACCTGCACCGCAACAGATGCTGTTTTCACGGATATTTTCCATTTCAACCAAATCAGCGACAGCAGAAATAACATCTCTAGGTTCATCAAATATGTTAGAGTGACGTCCCAGATGGCAGGAATCATGATATGTAACCTTTAAATCCTTTTTAGTGAAGCTCAATTTGTCGTCATCAATAAGCTGCTTTAAAAACTGTGAAATGTGAATGACATCCAAACCTTCATAATCATCCTTTAAAGTCTTGTAACAGCCTGCACAGGAAGTCAATATCAGCTCATCCTTTAAAATCTCAGTATTCTTTTGAATCTGTTCCTGCGCTTGTCTGATAAAACCGGTTCTCAGCAAAACTGATCCGCAGCATTTCTCATCATTTAAAATATGATAATCTATGCCTGCCAATCTTAAAAGTTTTTCTGTTGCATCCTGAATTGCAGTTTCCTTTTCTCTGGCAGTGCATCCTCTAAAATATATCATGAACTATTCCTCTTCATCATCAAGAGTGATTTCATTATTTAATGCAACTTCCTTAACAAGAGTATTTAAGTCGTTTTGCATATTATCAACAATGAAATATAATTTTAAAACAGTGTAAAACAAAATTACAAATACCAATATAATTATAAAGTCAAGACCACGAGTTATACCGAATAATTGTGCAAATGTAATACTGACATTTGGAAAAATCGCAAATAAACTAACAACAATCCAAAATATGGACCATAAAACAACAGTTGTAATCGAATTCTTTCCTTTAAAGTATCTTGTAATAAACCATATTATAGCAATTACAGAAATTATCGGAAATATTAAAGCATATAAATACATTTTTTCACCTTAAAATTGATGTTTAATCATCTGAAGCAAAATTTTAAATGCAACAACCACATTTGTTCCTTTAGCTTGGGTTTCGGGAGTGTAGATTGTTTGAATAGGCACTTCTGCAAAAGGAATATTATTGTCATTGATTTCACGTATAAATTCTGAAGATATAAGATAACCTGTAGCGTTGATTGAAATCTTATTCAGGGCATCGACAGTTATTGCCCTGAAACCTGTCTGGGAATCGCTGACATTTACTTTATAGAATATTCTTGTTAAAAGGTTCATGATTGAGTTTGCAAAGCTTCTGGTTTTCGGCATGTCCTTAAAAGGTCTTACACCAATTACCGCTTGAGCTTCACCGGTAACCAATGGCTTAATTACTTCATCCAAATCATCAGCGGAATGCTGTCCGTCAGAGTCCATACTGACAATATATTTTGGATTGAACTTCAAAACGGCCTCAAAACCTGTTTGAGTAGCTATTCCAACTCCCCTATTTATTGGCAAGGAAAATATATGGATTTTATCTGGAAATTTTCTTTTTGATTGTTTAACAACTTCCAGAGTATTGTCTGAAGAGCCATCATTTACAATGACCATATTATAGCCTTTACGGGCTATGTCTTCCAGAACCGGTTCGATTCTTGTTGCTTCATTATACGCAGGAAGAACCACGTATGTTGCATTTTTATCTTCTAAAGTTATCTCATATCCCATATCTACACCTATAATGGTCCAGCATCCTCTTTTCCTTCACGCATTCCCATTCCAGCTTCTTTTCTCATAGCTTTTCTATGATACATCATTTTGATTAGATTCTGTGCATGTTCACGAGCCCTGTTTTCAGCCAGTTTTTTCAACTCAACAGGGTCTTCTTCCTCATCTTCATGGACAAACACTTCCAATATGTGTGTATTGGTCATCAGCTGTGCATTGATAAGGCCTGTTGATGCTTCATGAGCGCACATCTTATCCTTTTCCATAGGCCCGGGCATTCCCAATGCCATTACGATATCACAGTTTTCCTCTTCTATGAGGATTTTAGCTGTTACAGGCAAGTCTTTTACTCCAGGAACTGTTTGGCGTATTATCTTTAAGTCATAAGCATTATTTTTAAGTTCATCGATAGCTGCTGAGGCCATGTCAAAACGTGCAAATGTAGTGTCACAAATTCCAATCCTCATAAACTTCACCTTACAAAAAGATATGTTAATTTTAATATATAATATTAGTGAAAAATAGTTTTTTGAAAAAAATTATTACTGCCGTAATAAAATCGTAATATTAATTATTATAATTTTAGAAATTTAAAAAAAAATATTTTATTTAAATTGTTCATTAGCCAATCGTCTAGCCTCTGAAATCGTTAACGGATAATCTCCATCAAATGAAAATCCATCCCTTTTTTCCAATATCTCGAATAAATGTGCAACACGAGGAAGTCTCAGATTTGCACTTCTTATTAACTCAATATCAGAGAAAACTTCTTTTGGAGATCCACTTTTAACTATTTCACCAGAACTGATGACATATACCTTATTTGAGTAAATAGGCACTAAATCCACATCATGTGTAGAAATAATAATAGTCATGCCTTCATCATTCAACTCATATAAAAGTTTCAATATATCTGATGCTCCTTTCGGGTCAAGACCGGAAGTAGGTTCATCCAAAACCATTATTTCAGGCTGCATAGCCAATATTCCGGCAATTGCAACTCTTTTTTTCTGACCCCCACTCAAATGATGAGGAGCCTTTCTTTCAAAACCTTCCATATCAACTCTTTTTAATGCGTCAGTCACCCTTTTTTCTGTCTCTTCCTGGGATAATCCAAGGTTTAAAGGACCGAATGCAATGTCCTCTTCGACAGTCGGTGCGAAAAGCTGATCGTCAGGATTCTGGAATACAATTCCCACTTTCTGTCTAAATTTCATTAGACTTTTTTTATCATGTTTTAAAGTTTCGCCATCAATGATGATTTCTCCGTTATCAGGTTTGATAATACCATTGAAATGTAAAAATAATGTGGACTTGCCCGCACCATTTTTTCCAAGAAGAGATACCATTTCACCCTTTTCGACTTCCAGATTTACATTTTTTAAAGCCTGAGTTCCATCATCATATGAATATGAAATATTATTTGCTTTTAACATTATTTATTACTCCTTTTAGGTTTATAAACAGGCAAATATCCTTGATAACATCTTGAATCTAAAGAACATTGAAGCGTCTCTGATTTATCAAGGGATCGGAAAAATAGATTACTGAATAACATACCTAAAGACTTATAAGTACTTTTAGAACCTACATATCCTAATCTAGTTTCCTGAGCATTTCTCATTGTAGCCAATTGATCTAAAAATATGAAAATTGCATTATATCTCACGCAGCTCCACCAGCGTCCGGCGCAGGATCAGGATGCGAATGCCGGCATAGCGCAACGCCATCAGCGCCGCTTTGTGCCGCACA
>NZ_JAFSNZ010000085.1 GCF_017447225.1 Methanobrevibacter sp.
CCGTTCAACTGAGGGTAATTACTGATTGTGCCGAGGGAAGCCCCATTTTTGAAGAGATAATAACTATTGTTCTGATTTACTACATAGAAGAAATTACCGTTATCCGACCATGCAACCTGATATGTATTTGCCGGTATTTCTCTTGTTTCAGTAACAACTTTTTGCTGCGTCTCATCGTATCTGTAGTTTTTAAGATCAAGCGGTATAGGATGGATTCCGAAACGGTCTATCAAGAAATTATCTATAATCACTGGATTGATGATTATAGAACCTTTGAAACGATCCAAAATATCCCACCAGTCAATTCTGCCGTTACAGTTCATGTCTTTTGCAGCATTCTTTATTATCTGCGAAACCTTGCAGATTCTCCACATAGGTGTAGCAAAGTTTTCAGCAGATTTATTCTGTAGAGTCACATCCTCTTCTATTTTGTCCCATGCTCCTCCAGGAGCACAACCGAACCACACAACAACTCCGGCGACTCTGCCTGAATAATCAATAACAGGACTTCCAGAATGCAACTTTTGTATGTCAGCATCTTTAAATATCAATAGATCTTCTTCATATTCTTTTGATAATCCGCGAGCTTGACCATCAGCCACACTGCCGGCATTTACAACTTTTATTCCAGGATGAGTATCCTGTCCGTCAAAAATATTTGCCACCCATGGATGTCCGATAATATATAGCGGAGATCCATGCTGCTGCACATCAGTATTTACTCTTGCCCAGCCTCTTTTACCGTTTGTATTGTCAAGAAGTCTCCATATTTTTTCAGGTATTCCGTCATCACGGTTGTTTACTGATCTCCAAGGCCAAGGATCTTCAACTTTTTCAGGCTCATATTGTTGGGCGTTTTCATGCAATTTATAGATGGCATAGTCAACTTTATCACTATCATCATCTGACATTGTCCAGCCATTTTCCACTGTTCCGTCATCCGGATTGTCGCCAGCTATACGAAAATATGCAGGATGTTGATCAAAATCATGATATTCCACATCTATATCAGGATAATCCTCATCATATCGTATATATTTTTCATCGTTATTCAGGTATCCTTTAAGAGAAACTCTTGGATATTCCGGCATATTATCACTGTCATCGTCACTGATCTCGTCGTCATCATCGTATTCGTCATTATCACTGTTTTCAAGATCAGCTTTTTGATAGCCGAATAAAACTCCGACATTTGCAGCACTGGCGCAATGAGCTGCTGTTAAGAAATAGTTGTTTCCTATAAGTGTTCCGCTACAACCAAAGACGGGTGTCGAAGAATTCATAAAAACAATTTTGCCTACTCTGCCGGCGTGTTCTCGCAAAAATTCTTCATCATAACCATAGTTCTCGTTGTTGTTAGCTAATTCAAGATGTTCAAACCAATCAGGAATAAAAGAAATATTATTAAGATTACCTTTTTCAATTTCTGCATACATAGAACATTCGTGGGCTTCCGCAAATAAACCGGTACATACAAATAGAATCCCAAGCAAAATCAAAATTCTTTTCATGTCTCTCTCCATCTCCTCGAGTTGTTATTTATTTTCACAGCTTTCCAGCTGTTCATTCATTCCGCCGACGTGAGTTCCTTGGGCTTTCAACTCTTCAAGAGGGGAAAAATCTTTGATGCAGTTTTTATCAACCCACAGACTCGATAAACCTGTTCTATTTCTAAATGCTTCAACATTCTCAATTTTATTTGATCCGACATCCAATCTTCTGAGAGCTGGAAACGACTCATTGTCTGCAAAACCTGATAAATCAGTAATGCTGTTATAGTTCAAGTATAGTTCCTGAAGGGATTTTACATTTTTCATCACAGGAACTTTTGTGATTTTATTCAAGGCAACAGTTAAAAACTTCACATGTTCCAGTCCGTCAAGTTTTATCAAATCTTCATCGTTTAGTTCATTATTAGATAGCCACATCTCATCAAGCGAATCAAGTCCTTTCAATTCAGGCAAGTTGCTGATATTGTTGAAACTTAAATATACATATTGCAATTTTCCGAGATTTTTTAAACTAGGTAATTTTTCTATTTTATTTTTATCTGCACCAAGTATATTTAATTCACTAAAGTTTTTAATTAAGGAAATATCTGTAATGTTGTTGCTAGAAAAATTTATTCTAACTAATTTTGTCATGTTTTTTATAGGACACATATTTTCGACTTGATTATTGGTAAAAAACAAAACTTTTAAATTTGTCAATAAATGAAGGTGTTTTATGTCCTTTACCTTATTGTAAGAAAAACTTAAATATTCAAGCTCTGTCAAGTTGTTGATATTTTTAGGCAGAAACTCAATTTGGTTCTTGTCCAAATCCAAACTTTTAAGATTGACAAGCTGCTCCACAGGAGAGACATCCTTCAACTTAGTTTCTCTGATTTCAAGAGTTTCAAGATTTGTGAGCAGTGTAAAAGATTCATCAAGGCAATCTATGTTTTTGCCGTCAATTTTCATTTCTTTTAATTTTTCCAGCTTTGAAAGTGGTGTAAAATCATAAACATTGTTGCCAGAGATTTTAACATATTCAAGGTTTATAAGTTTTTCTATGCCGCGGATGTCC
>NZ_JAFSNZ010000086.1 GCF_017447225.1 Methanobrevibacter sp.
AAGACGATGTAATTACGTTCGAGGAGCTTGGAGTTGACCGCCTGTTTGTAGATGAAGCTCATAACTACAAAAATCTGTATTTATACACGAAAATGCAGAATGTAGCAGGAATCTTTGTAAAATTGATATAACCGATAAATATTGTTCTAAAAAGAAACTGACCAATTTATTATCAAGTAAATACAATATAGATAATTGTAATTAATTTTTAAAGAGGTTAGAATAAAATGAACGAAAATAATTTAGATATAGAAATTCGAATAATGAAAGAAGCATTTGATGAAACAAGAACAATTGTCGGTTATGCACCGGAAGAGATGAAAACTAATAACAACACCCCCCATAATGGAGACCTGTTCATAACTGATGGAGGGGAACTGATATCTTTGGAATACCAGATGATTGATTTTGATGAAAATGAACTGGCCAGATACGTGGAACTTGCAGAAGAGCTTTATGAGAAGAATAACGTAGCAATATCCATATATGTGCTCTGTCCAAATACAATACAGGTAACTGCACCGGAATGCGTAATCAAATCAGAAGCGACATTCAATATAAAACTGGCCTGTTTTGCTCCAAATCCTGCATATGACGCATTATATCATATAAAAGAAAAAGTGGATAAAAAAATAAGGCTTGATGAAAAGGATTTGGATATTCTTTCAGCAATTCCTATGATGGGCCCTAAGGAAGATAGAAAAAAATTAAGAGTTGAATGTTTTAAAATCATTAAACAGAGCTTGGAAATAATTTAGATTTCCCACTTAAGGATTGTTTTTCCGAAATTTGAAATATACTCCTTATCAAAAGCAGTTTTCAAGTCATCTATTGATTTGATTTCACAAACATTTGTAATAAGTTTAGACAAATAACTGAAAAGTTGAGGGTTTTCATCAAGAAGGTTGACTACACCTTCAAAATCCTCCCTTTCAGAACGGCTATTGCCCTGAATCGTCAGTCCTTTTTCAAGAAGCATTCTCGTATTGATAGGAATAGGATATTCGCTTACGCCAAAAAGACTTATTGTTCCTTGAGGATTAATCAGACTTATAATCTGTTCGATAGCTGACTGCGATGCGGCAGAACCTACACATTCGAATGCATGGTCAATTTTTAAATCCTTTGGAACATTATGTATCATATAGACATTGTCTGCAAATGAAAAGAGGTTCAGGTTTTCCAGGTGCTTGCCGAAAACAGCCACTTCACAATCAGGACAGATCTGTTTTAGAAGCAATGCCGTGATATAACCTAGGTTTCCATCTCCCCAGACGCCTAAAACTTTGCATGATGCCTTTTTAAACTCCATGAATTTCATTATTCCCTGATAGGCTACGCTGATTAATTCAATGAAAGAGGATACCTCCAAATTAAAATCATCAGGCAATTTTACTAATCGATCATGATTCAAGCTTACCAAATCACTTGTAAATCCGTCGAAGCCACTTCCTCTGAATTTAGACAATTTAGAGTAATTAGCACGATAGCAGTCTTTACCAAAAGGAGTGTTTGGAATCATAACAACATTATCGCCGGGACTGAAAACGGATTCAGAATCAGAAACCACCTCGCCAACGGCTTCATGAATCAAAGCCATAGGCAATTTTTCAGATAGGATTTCCGGAGGCCTTGAACCCTGATAATATCTCTGGTCAGCCTGACAGATTGACAGATAGGTCGGTCTTACAACAACACCATCCAATTCAATGTCATCAATTGCCTCCTCAAAGAATTTTGGAGATTTCAGTCTATAAACTATGTTAATCATGATCAGATTCCTTTAAAATTGTATTAGCTAATTTTAAGTCATATGGATACGTAATTTTAATATTTGTTATTTCACCGTCAACCAGATATACATCTTCATTTTTAAGAACAAATATTTTACATGCATCAGTTAATATATTGGTTTCCCTTTCATTTAAACTATTGATTAATTCTGACAATTTATTTATCTTAAAGCTTTGAGGAGTCTGACCCTGGTAAAAATTATCCCTTATTGGAATATTTGTGATTACCTTGGAATCAACACTTTCGACAATAGTGTCGGTTGCAGGAATAACCGTGTCACATGCGCCGAATTCTTTTGCAGCTTTTATATTGTCCTCTATTATACGATGGGTTACAAAAGGACGTACGGAATCGTGGGTAACAATTATTGAATCATCATCTATGTCAAAATTTTCACTGATATAGTCAATTGCATTAACTAAGGTGTCGTTTCTTGTCTGACCACCTTCCAGAACAACAATATTTGTATCTTCACCAAAATATTCATTTATCAGATTATTTGTATGATTTATGAAATTCTTTGGTGATAAAACAAGAATTTTGTCGAATTTTGAATTGATTACAAATTTTTCTATCGTGTGAATGATAACCGGTTTATCACCTAAGTCCAAAAATTGTTTGGGAGTGTCTGTTCCACCCATTCTTGATCCTATTCCACCTGCCAGTATAGCTGCAAAAATCATTATTAATTACTCCTTTTCAAAGACAATGAAGAAATGTGATTTACCCTGAGGAATATCTTCTCCAATCTCTTCGTTCAGGTAAGTCATTTTAAGATTATGTTTTGCAAACATCTCTTCTAGCTCTTCAGGAGAGCTTCTCACTTGAGTTGGAGGTCCTTTAGGAACATCCCATTTTTTATAGTCCATTATAGCAATTCTACCATCTTTTTTAATTAAACGGGAAAATTCACTTATTGCTTCATCAACAGTTCTTGAAGCGGTAAATCCATGGAAAACATTAACCATCAATATTACATCCAAGGTTTCGTCATCAATTTCTGTGACGCCTTTGGTAATGTCTGCTTCAATATTAATTAAATTATCTACATTGTTTTCTAATTTATATTTTTCCATATCTTCAATAGATGCATCATAGATGTCCACTGCATAAACTTTACCTGAATCTATATACTCATCAAGAAGCTTGATTGCAATGTGTCCATCGCCACATCCGGCATCCATTACAGTCTCTGTACCTTTAAGATTTAATTCATCGATTATTTCATTTGAATCTAAAAAGAACTCACTTGAAAATCCGTGTGCTCTATGTCCATTTGCGGGCATTTTCATATTATCACCTAATATTAAATCTTTTAAAAATACTATATAATTTTAGTGAAATGCATTTCACTTCGATGAAAAATACAAATCTGTGAAAGGACATCTACATAATACAATATTGTTCATGGAAATATATTGATGAAATTCATTAAATGAATGTTTCAATAAATTAAAATTATAGATTAATAAAAAACATGTGAAATAATCATTCGTAAAATCAATTAAAATGCAAGAAAATTATGTTTGGAAATGGTTAACATAAATTAAAAAAAGTAGTTTTGAGAGGACTTATTTTTTCCAGGTTTGTTTAACTCCTCTTCCTCTTTTACTACCAGGTTTAGTATAACTTCTTTTTTGTCTTGTTCTTCTGTTAGTACCTTTAACTTTTGCCATATCTTACCCTCCTATAAAATTTATAATTACAACATTAGAATTATGTATAACATAAAAATATTTGTTTTTAAAGTATTTATATGTTTTCTTATGTAGTGTATTCTGCATTGATTTTGACATAGTCATATGTCAAATCACAACCCCATGCGATAGCTTCACCATCACCTAAAAACATGTCTATTTTAACAGTAATGTTTTTGGATTGCATTATTTTTTCTGCACGCTCCAGATAAGGTGTTCCTTCAAAAGCAAGGATTTCACCTTTGCGCACAAGGTCAGTTTCATCTTCATCATCAGCTATTGCAATGGTTACAATATCAGGATTCAGCTCACATCCAGAATAACCGATTGCAGATACGATTCTTCCCCAATTAGGATCGCCGCCAAAAACAGCTGATTTGAATAATGGAGAGGTTACAATTGCCTTTGCTGCAAGTTTTGCATCCTCAAAGGATTCTGCTCCCCTAACATTTGCTTCAATAAATTTGGAGGCCCCTTCACCATCACGAGCCATCTTTTTAGCTAAATTTATACAGATATGATTGAGACCTTCCTGGAAATTGGAATCAATTTCACCGTTTCTTTCCACATTAACGTCTGATGCACCGTTAGCCAACATAAGACAGGTATCGTTTGTACTTTCATCACCGTCAACAACAATCATGTTGAAACTTTTATCAGCAGCAATTTTTAGTGCCTTTTTAATAGCTTTTTGTGAAATGACAGCATCAGTTACTATAAAAGACAGCATTGTCGCCATATTCGGAGCAATCATTCCGCTTCCTTTAGTGATACCGGCAATCTTTATAATTTCACCGGTTGTTAATGTTACCTCACAGGCTTCCTCTTTCGGGAAAGTATCTGTTGTCATTATGGCTTTTGCAGCTGCCAGAGAATTTTCCGGATTATCCCCCAATTTGGAGATGGATTCATAAGCCACCTTGGAAATTATGTCCATAGGCATTTCACGACCAATGACACCTGTAGAACAGATTGCAATTTCACTAGCCGGAACATTCAAGTCTTTAGATACCAGATTAACCAATTCTTCACAGTCTTCGATTCCTTTTTGGCCGGTGAAACAGTTTGCATTACCACTATTGACTACAACAGCTGAAACAATACCTTTTTTGACTACATTTTTAGTATAAGTTACTGGGGCTGCAACAACCTTATTTGAAGTAAAAACACCGGAAGCAGTACTGTGCGGTGCTAAAATTACGCTAACACCATATTTTCCTTCGCGAGCACCAGATACTTTAATATTTTCAATGACGGAAAATCCGCCATCAATATCACGAATAAAATCCATAATTATCACGGAAATAGTTAATTATTTACAGTATACTCTTCTACAGAATAATTCTCATTAAAATCGACTCTGTCCAAATCATAATCATAATTAAAATCATCACTATGATTATTTACATTTGATGTCATTTCCACAGTCACATTCTCAATCTGAGGCGTGTCATTTTGAGGATTTGTCTCATTCTCATGTTTTTCTATACTAACTGTAATTCCAATAGCCGAACCGATAACAAAAGCAACCAATGCCAGAATCATCAGAAAAGCTATTATTCCTTCGTTTCTACGAGCCACTGTAATTCCCTTTTTTTATTTTTTTAAGCAACAAAAGCATATATTAATGCCAATATGATTGTTATAAAACTGAATGCTCCAAGTCCGAGAATACACAATAAATATGTGATTATGAATACGAAAGCAAATACTCCGATTAATTTTTGCTTTTCATTTTCAAAAAGATTTATTAGAGTTCTTGTAAACTCTGACGGAATATTGTAAGCATATAATCCATTAGCAAGTTCAAAAACCACTAATGATAACGGAGATGTTGAACCTAAATTATCCACCAATTGAGCCCTCTCACCGGCTTCTCTTCGGCTTCTGCCAACACCTGCCCTGATTTTTGCATCATTGTCAAGTGCAAACCATGCTGCATCAAGACCTGCACGGATAGCCAGATCCTTTGATGGGAAACGGGCAATAAAATCGTCTCCGCCTTCACGGTAACCTTCAAGTTCACCGCCACATTCGGTTTCAATGAAATATTTGATATTTGTCATCAAATCAACCAGCTGGGTTTTACCGTGCTTGCTTGTATAACCTGTTGAATCAATCAGATCAACAAAGAGATAATTTTGAAATTCACTAGGTTTGGACTGAGCCAGTTTGAAAGGACCGTCGAAAACCAGAGCATATTCTCCACCAAGCTTTGTGAAAGCAACACCTGGAAAACTACCTAAGCTTTGTCTGTAGTTAATTGATCTTTCGATTGAAGCTGCACCAGTCATTCCAACAGCAGATATAACTTCAATTCCACGTTCAAGACCGATTCCTATTAATTCAATAGCTACACGAATCGCATCGTTTTTGCTTAACATTTTTGCAACGAGTTCTGTTGAACTCTTTTCGACAATTTGACCTTTTTCATTTTCAATAATTTTAACGAAGATATTGATTAAGTTTGACGGGTTTGGAAGTTCAACATAAAAGTAACGGTCACTACCCATCACAATATTGCTCACAAGAGCATATTCTTCAATTCTATCTTCTGCAGGTCTTATTTCATAAAAATTAAATTCTTGAGGGATATTTTCAGGACCGATATCCCTTATAAGATTAGTTTCGATACTGTTAGAACTTATTTGTGCTTTTTCTAATTCGAATAATATGGTTTGAGTATAATTGAACAGTTCAACATATTCATTCTGCATTGAATCTGTCGGAAAAAATTTAGTCCCTACACTAATAGGTGTGAGACCTGTGGTTAGCTTAATTATTGCTTTAGATAAGCTATTAACCATCTAATTTTCCTCCTTTTTCTAATTCAATTTCAAATTCGCCAGGACGTTCCAACAACATGTCCGGCTTAACAGAAACGAACGGGAATTTCCAGGAACCTAATCTGCCTGCAATTGTACTTGCAATATTTCTTGAGTTTTTCTTAATGAAGACTTCATCGTGAGCGCTCACACGAACCAGAATATTGTATGGAGCGTTTTCGGTTACTTCATCAGCAAGCATGATATTCAGTTCAAAAGTACCAGGTTTAGTAAACAGATCATTTCGAACAGCAATCAATGGTTTTTTCTCAAGACCTAACCTGTCAGCAATAGTAACAGAAATATTTCCTGCATTTTTTACAGCCAATTTATAATCTTTTGGATGAACCAATACGAAAATAACATATGGTGCTGCTATTTCAACATCATCGACCATATCTACAATCTTATTGAACATTGGTATTTTTGAGAAGATACTTTCAACTTTGGAATTGATATTGTTCTCATCATCGATACGAATAATGGCCTGTTTTGCGATGTTTAAAGGAGAAATCTCCAGACCTTCCTTGCCTGTGTAAACTTCCCATTTCTTGAAATTCAACTGCTTGATGATTTCATCGGAAATTTTCTGCAGAATATTCTTATCATGTTTAGGTTTTTTCGGTCTTCCGAATGTTAATCTGTTGTCCTTTATTATAAATGGAATTCTGAATGAATTAATGTTTTTAAATTCAGCAGCATAATCCCTGAATTTATCATTGGATAAAATTTTTGCTTTTTCACTGTAAGCAATTTCTAAAATAAAATGATCAGCATCATTTCCTGCCGGAACTTCTTCTACATTATCACTTTCCAGCAGTTTTAAGAATTCTTCTTTATTATCAATTTCATGACGAAGTGATGCATCAGCTATAATAACAAATTCATCTTCACTTTCCTCTAACGCTTTGACAGCAGCCAAAATATTAGCCATTTGAGGCTGTGAGTTTTCATTTCTCACATTATGTGCAACATTAGAAGCATCTACAACCACTTTCATAATATCACCATTATAAAAATAACTTATTTAATCATTTATTATATTAAATTATACAAATATTTAATATTTTCTTCGGTATTTGCCATATAAAAACTTTTCTCCACCCACATTATTTAAAAATATTTCTATATTTTCCTCATCAATGATATAAACCATATATGAATTGCCTATTTTTCCTCTTAGCTTATTGGAACATAATGAACCTGCATTGACAACTACAGTTTCATTTATTCTCCAAATGTTGGGAACATGCTTATGCCCTGATAAGACCAGACCGACTTCATGGGTAGTTAAAGTCTTTAGGATATCACCTGCGTCTGAAAGAACGTTACGTTCACGGCCTGTGTCCGGTATCGGAATGACATGGTGGTGAAGGGCAACGATGGAAAAGCTGTCTTCTATAACGCAGTCATCCAGCTGATGTTCCATCCATAAATGCTGAGGCAAACCGATATGTCCTCTATCCTCATCAGGAGAACTGCTGTCAAGACCGATGACTGTGAAATCATCATCTTTCGTTAGTTTCCAGCTTCTCTCACCAACCAGTTCCTCAAAGCTTTGATAACCTAAGTTTCTTGAGTCATGATTTCCCGGAACAGCAAATAATGGGGCTTCGAACATGCTCAGGTATTTCATTGCCTGTTTGAATTCCCTGTGATAACCATTATTCGTCAAGTCCCCTGTCAAAATAATCATGTCCGGTTGTAAAGCGTTGATTTCGCTTACGGCTTTCATGAAAACTTCTTCGTTAAAAGCCATGTCGCTGACATGTAAATCTGAAATGTGTGCAATAACTGTCATAATTACCTATTGGTTTAATTTCATAATAGCTTCAGCCAAGTCTCCTTTGCATTCTTCCAATGCCTGTCTTGCAGCATCTTCGGATACATTAGCCTGGTTAGCTACCATTTCAACATCTTCATCAGGAATTTCGATTTCGTATTCAAGTTCCACTTCACGGGCTTTACCGTCAATCTGATAAGTTTCCTGACCCATTACATTCATTAAGCTGACACTAGGCTCATCAATGATTAATTCCTTATCTTCAAAACGGATGATGACTTCTTTTACGCCATCAAGATCTTCCATTTTCATACCCATTTTTTTCATTTGTCTTTCCATCTGTTTCATTTGTTTTTTGTTCATTCCTGGAATCATAATAATATCCTCGAAAATAATCTAATTATTTATAAATATATTATTAATACTATTAAAAGATTGTTTTAAAAAGAGAAAAAAATAATAAAAAAGAAATTGATTAAAGGTTATTTTTAATAATATAACCCAAATAAATACCTAAATATGAAGCTGCAGGAATCAGAAGGATGATTATCACAATATCCAAGAGAAAATTGCTTAAAAGTGATGAAAAAATATTAGTATCCGAAGCACCACTTACAGAACCTACATCAGCATAACCCGAGGTTAATGGAGATGAAGAAAATACTGAACTCATTGCAGAGGCAAATGCGGTTGTAACAGCAAATAATGATCCAGTAGCGCAAAGAATACCTGCAGCAATTACTCCAAGGTATACGATAAAATTAGGGACTATATATGAATCATCCATGCAATTGAAGTATCCGAGGAAAATTCCTGCGAAGAATACTGCAAAAATCACAGTTAACAATACATTAGTTGAAAATCCTATTGTGCCATTGGCCGTGAAAAGACCCCAGAACAGAGATCCGACAAACAGGAATATTCCCAGTACAATGAATGAAAATATTAAAGTTGAAATACTTATTTTCTCATCCATCTTATTGAAAAAGCTTTTATTGTCGAATTTGAATCCGCACTGATAGCAGAAATATCCGTCTTCGGTTACGGCACCACATCTTGGACAAATATTTTTAGACATATTATCACCCTCTTTTAAAACATTTCATTTTCATTTTCAATTGATTCCATAACCTGACTCATGGAATAGGATATAATTTTATCATTTTTATTTAAATTATCATTAACTTTAGCACCATTGTCGATTATATCAACAAGATTTTCTTTTAGAGAATCAGATGCATTATGTTTATTCAGATAAGTTAATATAAAATTACAGGTATCAGTAATCTTTCTCTGTAACTCGAACAGTTCTTCGTTGTCGTCAGTCACTTCAATATTTTCTCCCACAATATTGCTTACAACCAATAATGATGTCTTTTTAGAAGAAGAAATCTTTCCAAGACATTTATCCTTAATCAAATCAACGGACTGTTTATTTAAACCAAAACGTAATTTCAAATTGTTTTCACTTTCCTTTTCAACGGAATATGGTAGGAATATGAAATTGATTGCGCTCACTACAACCACTGCAACTGCAACCCACAATATTTTCAGTTCCATTGCCAAATCAGGCGTAATATACATCAGTGAAGTCATAACTGACATTATCGTGGTAAATATTGTCATAATCAGTTTATCTTCAAGGAAATAAACCATACCAATCATACAGATAACCATTACGATTAACATCACGACTTCAGGAGATATTGAGAAATATGGTAATATTAGGACAATTATCGCAAAAACAAATACTCCAAGCAATGTGCCTCTGAGACGGGACTTGGCCGTATATGCCAAATCGTCAACATAAGGCATCATCAACGGAATGGTGGCGAAATATAGCCATTTGGTGAATGGAAGATTGAATGCTAAGGTTAAAACTTCCCATAATGTGAGTGTAATTGCCATTTTAAATGCAAAAGTGAATTTGACTGACCTGAAAGAAAAGTTTCTTTTAATGGAAGGCCAGATTAACGGTTTAATGAAATCTTTATCCGGAAGAATAGCTTCCTTGCTTAAATCTGCATTATCGATTTCATCAATGATATTTTCAAAGTTAAGCAAAACAACATTCATCTCTTTTGTTTCAACTTCAAAATCCCCAAAAACATCAAATGATTTTGAATCATTAATATCTGACAATATCTTTTTGATATATTCCAGTTCATTAGCAGTCAAATCATAATCTGCAATGATTGAACCGATATATTGGAATGATTTGACAACATTCAAAACGGATTCCTGAATTGGAGATGAGAAATACTTATATTCAAATTGTGAAAAAATGCTTAAATAAAAGCCGTTGGCTGTCCTGAAACTGTCTTTAGTTACTTCTTTACCCGCCAGTTTCAAATCAACAGCATTGTTTATTTCACCAGTCAATGAATCAATAGTCTGTTTTGACAGTTTATACTGCTTGTTGCGGTTAGCTAAAAGGTTTATTCCAACAATAAATACTGATCCAAAAGCCAAAGACAATAGTCTCATCGGCATATCGCTTAAAGGAACCGGAATAGACATCATCATAAAGTAACACATCAGATAAGGCAGATAGACATCAGTGCTGAACAGATGATATGATGTCATTGTAGTTCCAAACACCACAATAAATGTTAAAATACAACCTAAAATCGTTATAGGATTATTTAAATAGGCAACTACACCCAATATTAAAAGAAGACCCAAAACCTTAATGAAAGATAATTTGGGCTTATAGGATAAGTCGTTGCTTATATTCATCAATCCCGCCATCGCAATCATGACGCCGATGACTGCATTTTTGCTTCCAAAGACAATCATATAGAAAAACATGAAAAATAATATGAATCCAATCATAATTATTTTCATTTTCAAAGGCATTCTTTTCATTATTCAAACCAATTAATTCAATAAATCCTGTGCATCCAACATTATATCAACTATTCTGACGTTGAACGGACATCTTTCTTCACAATCTCCACAGGCAATGCATTCGGTTGCATCATATTTCAAGTTATTATAGTGTTCCCGAACACTTTGAGGAACCTCATCATGAATAACCGCCAAGTCATAAAGCTTAATTACCATTGCCACATCAATTTCTGAGGTGCATGGAGCGCAGTGTCCGCAATACATGCATTTTCCTTCAAAGGAATGTTTTGGAGCGTTGGCAAGAATATCTTTATATTCCTTTTGAGATTCTGAAGCTGTTTCATATTCCAATGCTGCATCCAATTCCTCAACATTATTAACACCGACGAAAATGCTTGCCACTCCTTTTTGTGATAATGCGTAATGAATACATTGTACTGGGGTTAGGGCAACGCCGAATGGGGAATCGTTTTCATTGAATAAACGGCCGCTTGCATAACCCTTCATTACAGTTATTGGAATTTCATTATCCTCACACAACTGATAAAGTTCAGCCCTTCTCGGGTCAAGGCCTGCCAAATCAGTGTATTTATCATCATTAGAATAATCCTCAATTACTTCCGTTGGAGGAAACATGTCGTATGCCGGATTAATACTGAACATGATTAATTCGATTTCAGGATTTTTCGCAGCCAAAAGAGCAATATCCGTGTTGTGAGTACTTAATCCGATATGTTTTATGGTTCCGTTTTCTTTAAGTTCACGGACATATTCAATAAATTCGCCGTTCATGATATGATTGTAATCGTCCAACTCATCCACATAATGAACCATACCAAAATCAAGTGTATCGATTTGGAATCTTTCCATGAAATCCTCAAAAGCCTCTTTAACCTTATCCATTTCACGTGTTCTCACATACTGATTGTTCTGCCAAGTGGATCCGATATGGCCCTGAATAATCCATTTGTCACGAGTGTCTTTGATTGCCTTACCGAGATTTGTTCTGACAGTGGGTTCACTCATCCAGCAGTCGAGGAAATTGATTCCGTTAGCTTCACAATGCCTTACTATCTCTTCAACTTCATCGTATGGTCTTTGTACAAACCATTCCGCACCAAAAGCTATCTCACTAGCTTTAAGTCCGGTTTTACCTAAATTTCTGTATTTCATTTCAATCTCCCTAATAGTTAATGTTATTTATTTAATTCATTGATAATAATTATTATGAATAAAAAAAGATGTGATTGGGTCGAAGGCAAAGAAGACATTTATATAAAGTATCATGACGAGGAATGGGGAATTCCCAAATATGACGATGCCATATTATGTGAAATGCTTGTATTGGAATCCTTTCAGGCAGGATTGTCATGGATTACAATATTGAAAAAGCGCGAATTTTTTAGAGAAGCTTTCGATAATTTCGACTTGGATAAAATCATTGATTATGATGATGTTAAGGTTCAGGAATTAATGGAAAATGAAAATATTATCCGAAATAAGGGAAAAATTGAAGCGACAATAGTAAATGCAAAAATATTTAAGGATATTCAAAAGGAATATGGCAGCTTTTCAGATTATATCTGGAGCTTTACCGATGGAAAAATTATAAAAGGAGAGTATAAAACAAAATCAGAGTTGTCTGAAAATATTTCGAAGGACTTAAAGAAAAAAGGTATGAAATATGTGGGGCCAACCACAATATATTCATACTTGGAGTCTATCGGCATAATTGACAATCATACCGAAGACTGTTTTATGTATTGAAAACATTTAATTAATTAAAAAATAGAATATAACATAGGTGATAAAATGTCCGATATTAAAAAAGTAAGCGATTTTTTAACTGACGCAGGAGTATTTTTCCTTGCAAGTGTAGACGGCGACCAAGCAAAATGCAGACCATTAGGTTTCCAAATGCTCGTAGACGACAAAATCTACTTTGGAGTAGGCAGCTTTAAGGAAGTCTGGAAACAAATCGAAGCTAATCCTAAAATAGAAATTGTTGCACTTAACGATACAAAAGATAAATTCATAAGGTATTACGGTACCGCAAAAGCAGATCCTAACCCTGAGCTTGTAGAAAAAGCTTTCGAAATAATGCCTGAAATCGGCAAAGTCTATGAAGAAAACGGTTGGGAAATGGCAATATTCTATCTGGATGATGCTACCGCAGAATTCAGAAACATGATGGCTGTTGAAGAAACGTTAAAATTTAAATATTAATGCTTTACGCATTAATATTCATTTATTATTGCTAATGCATTCAGTGTTCTCGGAAAACCAATATATGGCAAGAGAATAGTCAATGCATCAATCAATACCTCTTTATCATTACCGACATTCAGGTTACCGAATACATGACCTCTGAGCTGATTTTCACAACCCCCCAAAGTAGCAAGTACACAGAATGTGATTAGTTCACGATCCTGGTCGGATAATGCGTCTCTTGTGTAGAAATCACCGAAACAGTAACCTGCCAAAAAGTCATTGAACCTTTCCTGACCTTCAGGAGTATTTTCAATCATTGAATCAATCATGTCTGAACCGAAATATCTTTTTTGAATTTCCAATCCTTTTTCATGACGGTTTTCCTTACTTACTGTTGAAATGCTTTCCAAAGGAAGTTCAACGCCGTTTTTGATTAACACATCATTCGTTACTTCAAAGAGTTCAAAAGTTTTTCCAAGACCAACATATGCAACTGACTGATATAGAACTTCTTTTATCTCAATCGGACTTAATACTTCCAAAGCATCCCGAACAGCAATTGCATACTTTTCTTTAGATGTATTTGTAATTAAAGTAGCCAATGTAACTATAAATCTGGTTCTTTTTGATATTGAGACATATTCCAATATTTCCTTGTTATTAAAGCTGTTGAATATCTCAAAAAAATCAGGATCATTTTTCTTTAACTTCAAAATTATTCCTCCTAAAATTAATTATTATTTTATTATAGTATATTACTAAAAGTTTTTACCATTTTTATTTTTTTCTGTCGAACGAATAGTGTTCAGATGCTCTCTTTGATTTTATTTATATGTTTTATTTTAATTATATATTTATTGTATTATTTTTTTAGGGAATTTTTTTGTTTTC
>NZ_JAFSNZ010000087.1 GCF_017447225.1 Methanobrevibacter sp.
AAATCATCCACTTCACCGCGAATACTTGCGTTAAGTAAATGTTTACCAGTTTCTTCAAAAGCTGCACGTGCTAAAACACTTGATTTTTCACCACTAATACCATGTCTTCCGATTGATTTAACTTCACCTTCTGAAGTCATGATATCTGCAACTAACATAATATGCCTTACATCAACAGTAAGACCTTGCTCTGAGAGAGTATTATTCGCTTCGTTAATGATTGATTGACGAGCAGCTTCAATACCTAAAACATCTTCGATTTCACGAATACTGTTAGTGGTAGTTCTTTTGGAATCAATTCCTTCCATAGCTAAAATTTCTTTAAGGTTGGATCCTTCTGTGTGAATAACCCATTCATCATCCTTACGGATAATAACTTTACCTATCTTTTTAACTCCACTAATCTGTAAATCACGTACTTTATCTGCTAATAAACGGAGATTACGTATTCTATGTTTAGCATCTCCACCTTCTTTAGGTTTGATAATTACGAGATTACCGTCAATTTCAGGTTTATCCTTTTTGAAGTCAGCTTGGATTTTCTGAATAATATCCTCTTTAACGAGCCTTCTTTCATCAATTTTTTTATCTGATAAAGTAGCTTCAACTTGCATTTCAGCATAATTTAAATTAAAGTCTTCGAGAATATCGTTAATAGTACTTTTACCAATTTTATTAGCTATAGTTTTAACGAAATCTTCATCGTAACGTTTGTCTTCATCGAAGTAAATGTCCATTGTCGGTGTTGCAATATCTTTTCTTGCATCAACAATTTCAATAAGCCTTGGAAGACCTAATGTTACGTTTAACTCAGTTACCCCTGCATAGTGAAAAGTACGCATAGTCATTTGAGTACCAGGTTCACCAACAGATTGTGCAGCTACTGTTCCAACAGCCTCTCCAGCTTCTACATGAGCTCGGTCATAGGCAGTTTTTAACTTATCTACAAGTTTATCCAATTCTTCATCAGTTAAATCACGACGAACATAAGCATCAGCCAAATCTTCAACATAACCTTTAGGGAATTCAATACCTTTATCTGTTAAGATGTTTAAGACCTTGTTGATGATACTTATATCATTTAGAACAACATCAAACTCTTCTTCAGACAATTCTTTGGTATCGAATTTATTGAAAATATTTTTAAGATAATAGTAATCCAACAATTCAATGTCGTTTTCCTCTAAAGTCTGTGAAAATTCAACGAAATTAATATTATATGAATTAAGTAAATCATTGACCAAATCAATATTTTTGAATTTAGCTATGATATCTTCAAAAATATCATCAGTGATATCTATTGAATCATAATCCACTAAAATATTTTTAATATCATAATCATCTGGAATGCAAATATTACGCATTTCCAAAGTATTTTGAACTTTTTCAATTAATTCATCCATATTTACACCCCTTATTTACCTTCCTGAGATACTTCATTAGATTTTTCTTCCAATTTAATCTCTTCAATGAGTTTATCCAAGTTTGCTGCTATACCAAAGTCACTTTTAGCAGGATCCACTCCATCGTCACCAAAGATTCTTTGGACAACATTACTCTGATTGTCAGTGACAAGTCCGGAAGGTTTAACTTGCAAGTCCTGAAGTGCGTTTACAAGTCTTCTTTGCATGTAACCGGATTGAGCTGTACGGATAGCAGTATCTACAAGACCTTCTCTTCCTCCCATAGCGTGGAAGAAGAACTCGATTGGATCTAATCCGGATTTATAACTTGAGTGTACAAATCCTTTTGCTTTTGCCCCTAACTCGTTTCTTTTGAAGTGAGGTAAGGTTCTTTCGATGTATCCTCTGTGAATACGTCCACCCCTAACTGCCTGCTGACCTACACAGGAAGTAATCTGAGTCAGGTTCAACATGGATGCCCTAGCACCTGTACGTGCCATTACAACAGAGTGGTTGTGTTCCATAGTCAAGTAATCTTCTGCGATTTCACCGGATTTATCCCTAGCTTCCCCTAAAACTTGCATGATTCTCATTTCCAAAGTTTCTTCTAAGCTTCTACCAGGTAATGCATCAAGAATACCTTCGTTATAAGCATCAATTAATCTATCTACTTTTTCTTCTGATTTTTGTAAATGTTCATTAATTCTTGCTTGAGCTTCTTCAGGGATTTCTTCATCATTCAAACTGGTTGTAATTCCAGTTACCATGATTCCGCAGATAGCTAAGTCAGTAGATCTGTCTAAGAACTCTTTAGCCCTTCCAGGACCATATTCCTTAACGATTTTATCTAAAATTTGACCGGACATGGATCCGTATGCTTTTTCATCTATTACTCCATGTTTTAAGATACCGTTTTCAATCATTACATATGCATCAATAGGACAGATATGTTCATAATCGACAACAGTTGGGTCAGGAGCTTCTCTTAAGATTTTGTCACATTGACCGCATTTGGTACAAATTTCAGCTTTATAAGTTAAGTTCAAATCATTAGGTAAAAGTAATGAGAATAACTCTTTACCAGTCCATTCTTCACCGTTAGCTTTCTCAATGATTGAATCATCAATGCCATCATCATTATCAGATGAGTATTTTGCAGTGATTTCATCGGAAATTCTTTTATGTGCAATTGATTTGATGATTTCTTTTTCCTCATCGTTCCATTTGTTTGCTTTAAGACGTTTTGCAATCTCATCTTCAGATAAGCCCAAAGTGTTAAGATATGCTTCTTTATCCGCTTTAGTTCCACGGACATTTTTAGTCCTTTTTGCAATTTCTTTTTCAATTGCAACATCATTTCCAGATTCGGATTTTTTAAGTAACCATTTTTCACCGTCATTTTCAGGAATTGGTAAATGTGATTTACGTACGATTTGCAATGCCTGTTCTTCTGGGAATTTCATTGATTTTCTTGTTAACAGGTATGCTCCGGAAATGTGGTCGTGGATAGCACCGATAATCGGTCCACCGAACCTTGGAGATAAGATGTGTTCCTGTACACGCATCAATGATTTTGCTTCTGCACGGGATTCGTCTGTTTGGAAAACGTGCATGTTCATTTCGTCTCCATCGAAATCTGCGTTGTATGGAGGACATACACATAAGTTTAATCTGAAAGTTTTGTAAGGAAGTACTCTTACTTCGTGTGCCATCATACTCATTCTGTGAAGAGAAGGCTGACGGTTGAATAAAACCATGTCTCCATCTTTCAGGTGTCTTTCTACGATGTCACCAGGTTTTAAGTTTTCCAAAATGAATTCCTTGGTGTCTTCATTGATTTTTCTTCTGCTTCCTGATTCTGTAATCATGTAGTTTGCACCAGGGTGTACATCAGGACCGTTTTCAACATATGTTTTGATTTCGTCTATGTTCCAGTCGTTAACATATGCAGGTACGGTTACTTCTTTAGCAATCATTTCAGGCACACCGACCTCATTAATACTGATGTTAGGGTCAGGGGAGATTACTGTACGTGCTGAGAAGTTTACACGTTTACCGGAAAGATTGGATCTGAACCTTCCTTCTTTTCCTTTTAACCTTTGGGTTAAGGTTTTTAAAGGTCTTCCTGATCTGTGTTTGGATGGTGGAACACCACTGGCCTCATTATCAAAGTAAGTAGTAACGTGATACTGTAATAAGTCCCATAAGTCTTCAACGATTAATTGAGGAGCACCAGCTTCCATATTTTCAACTAATCTTTGATTGATACGCAAGATATCCACTAACTTGTGAGTTAAGTCGTCTTCTGAACGTTCACCAGTATCCAAAGTAATTGAAGGTCTTACGGTTACCGGAGGTACTGGTAAAACTGTCAATACTAACCATTCAGGTCTTGCAACTTCAGGGTTGATACCTAAAATGTAGATGTCTTCATCAGTGATTCTTTCTAATCTTTCTCTGATTTCAGAAGCGGTTAGTTTATATTCACCTTGGTGGATTGTAACAGGTTTATCCAAAAGAATTGGTTCTTGAACATATCCCTGAATAGTTTCTTTAAGATAATCACGAATGCGTCTTTTGAATTCTGTGTCGAATTTCCTTTCGGACTTGCTTTCAATATCATCCAAGATTTTTTGTTTTTCCTCTTCTGCTTTATTGATAGCATCATCATCTATTTCTTCAGCGTTTTGAAGTTCTTCGATTTTTTTGTCAACTTTTTCAAGTTTTTTGTCGAAGTCGCTTTCAATACCATTTCTGATGTTTTCTTCAAGCTGGTCAAGTTCATCATTGCTTTTAGCTTCAATCATGTCGTAGCTAGCTTCAATGTCTTCTAAGGATTGATTTTTTCTGCAGTGAGGACATAATTGTTTAGGGTCAATGTATTTGAATGAAGCTTTCTCTTCACTTTCATCCCTTTTCATGTAAGCTTCAGCATAGAGTTGATTCAAGATTTTTAATAGGGCATCTCTTCTGTCGATATGGTCATAAGTATCGTTTTCTTCAGGATAGAGTTCATCCATAATCTTATCGACGATATCGTTCTGTTTAGTTTCAGGCATTTCAACTTTTTTAGCGTCGCCTTGTATTTTTTTCAAGATATCTTCGAGGTTTTCTCTGTTTTCTATAGCTTCAGCTAATTTTTCACGGTAGTCCTCTAAAACGTCTTCAGGTAATAGTACACGTCCACATTCGTTACAGGTTGAACGTAAAATTTTGTGAATAATATCTCCAAAACCTACATGAAGAACTGGTCTTGCAAGTTCAATACTACCAAAGTGTCCTTGACAATCTCCACCTCTAACTCCACAGGTATGGCATCTGAGTGATGGGTCTAAAACACCTAAGCGAGGATCCATCAAACCGTTTTCGATTGGATAACCGTCAGAGTCATAGGTATCTGGAGTTTCAACACGAACAACAGACATTTTACGAATATCCTCTGGAGACATTAATCCAAAGTTAATTCTTTCAATTTTTTTGATAAATTCTTTCAATGTATCGGCTCCTTCAATATTATGCTTTGTCTCCTAAAACTAATTTAGGGAAGATACATAAACTTTTAAGTTCGTCTAATAACAATTTAAATGCATATGATATTTCGACAGGATAAGTTTCTACATCTCCACAAATTGGACAATATTTTTTATTTCTATTCTTATCTTCAACAGCTAACATTCCGCAATGTTCACATACAATCGCTTCATATTTGTCTGATTCATCCAGAAGTCTTTCTTTTAAGGTTAAAGCTGCACCGTGTGCAATAAGACAATCTCTTTCCATTTCTCCAAACCTTAAACCACCTTCACGTGCCCTACCTTCGGTAGGTTGACGTGTAAGCACTTGTACTGGACCTCTAGAACGTGCATAAACTTTATCAGTAGTCATGTGGTGTAATTTTTGGTAATAAGCCACTCCAACGAAAATTTCGGCTTCTATTCTTTCTCCGGTTACACCATTATATAATGATTCACAACCTGCGGATTCAAATCCGTGATTTAATAAATGTTGCTTGATGGTTTTTTCAAGTTCTTTATTGAACGGAGTACCGTCAATACGTTCTCCTTCCAAACAACCTGCTTTACCTGCTACCATCTCAAGCACCTGACCTACAGACATCCTTGAAGGGATAGCGTGAGGATTGACTATTAAATCAGGAACAACACCAAATTCGGTGAAAGGAACATCTTCAGGAGATAAAATTAAACCGACAACCCCTTTCTGACCGTGTCTTGATGCGAATTTATCACCAAATTCAGGTTGCCTTGTATCCCTTACTCTGATTTTAGCAAGTCTTGAACCTTCAATAGTTTCAGTCAACAATACTGCATCAACAATACCTTTTTCACCGTGACGTACTGTGACGGAAGTTTCTCTTCTTTTTTCTGCAGCACTAGCTAACTCATCAAATTCTCCTAAGAATCTTGGAGGGGAAGTTTTACCTATTAAAACATCACCGGATTCAACATAGGATTCTGGATTTACAACACCGAATTCATCCAAGTGTCTGTAAGCTTCATCGGAACGGTATCCTTTAATGTTTTTATCAGGAACTTCGAAACTGTCTTCCTGACCACCAGGATATCTTTTTTCTGATGTATCATATGATCTGAAGAATGAAGATCTACCTAATCCCCTTTCAAGAGAACCTTTGTTGATTACCATTGCATCTTCCATGTTATATCCTTCATAACTCATTAATGCAACAACAAAATTCTGACCGGATGGTCTTAAGTCATAGTTAGTTGAGTCAATGATACGTGTTTTAACAATAGGGGTTTGAGGATGGTGTAATAAATGTGCTCTAGTATCAGTACGGAATGCATAATTAGATACATATAATCCTAAAGCCTGTTTTGTCATACCTGCTTCCATAGTGTTCCTTGGTGAAGAATTGTGGTCTGAAAATGGAATGATTCCAGCACAAATACCAAGCATTGTAGCAGGGTCAATTTCCAAGTGAGTATGTTCAGGATTTAACTCATTTAATCCCATTGCAATATAGGAGTTTTCTTCCTCTTCAGCATCCAAGTATTCAATAATACCTTTTTCAATCAAGTCATCCCAGGTTAATTTACCGTTAGCGACTTTATTAAGATGATCTTCAGTGAGGAGAGGTTGCCCCTCTTTAACAATGATTAAAGGTCTTCTGGCTCTTCCAGGATCATTGAAAATATAAATTTCATTATTATCTTCATAGTATGTGATATTCATCTCATGAGATACTTTTCCTTTTCTTCTTTTTTCTCTCATCTCATCAGTGAATTCCTGAGGATTATCACAGGTTCCGAAGAGTTCACCGTTAATATAGATTTTAGTTTTTAAACGATTGATAAGTGGAGTTTCAACCTCTTCAACAATAGTTTCATCAAAGTCTTCTTCAATTTCAACTGCCTCTTCGATTGTCCCAATGTTTTCTTCAACACTTTCATCTTCTTCAATGATGACTTCATCGATTTCTTCAGCTAAATCCATACCGGTTGAACTTTCTTCTTCAACAGCTTCGATATTCAAAAGTTCATCAAAATCCTTATTAAGTCTAGTATTCTTTTTTAATTTTGGATTTTCTTTGAAGAAACTTTTAATGACTTCTCTATGATAATTGATTTCAGCCATTTTTTCATTATCTCCACCATTATCAGGATGATAATCTTTAGCTAATTTATCATAAGCATCTCTAACTTTTTTAGGAGTAACAATTTTATCGAATCCGAAAAATTGATATGCGGTTTTTACATCTATATCATTATAATTAGTCAACATTTCACCCCATTAAATTAATTCAACATCCATATTTTCAATTACATCTTTGATTTCCTGTTCGTCAGACCCTTCAGAAATATTACACATTAAAGCTAAGTTCTTTACCAAACCACAATTCGGTCCTTCCGGAGTTTCGTTAGGACATATTTTTCCAAATTGTGTTGGGTGCAAATCTCTTGCTTCGAAGTGAGGTTGACTTCTGGTTAAAGGAGATACAACACGTCTTAAGTGGGAAAGAGTACCCATATAACTAGTTCTATCTAAAAGCTGACTTACACCAGCTCTTCCACCAACCCAATTACCTGTAGCGATTGCATGTTTAATGTTTTCAGTTAAAACATCACTACGTACAGCCTGTTTAATGGATAATTCTTTACCTCTAGAAATACTTCTTTCAAGCTGATAACTCATATCCCTAGTCAAATTAGTGAAAGCAACTCTGAATAAGTCTTCCATTAAATCTCCAGAAACTCTGAGTCTTTTATTAGTATAGTGGTCTTTATCGTGAGGTTCTCTTTGTTCATGAATAACTTCAAGTAACATTTCAGTCATTTCAGCCAAATAAGTAGCTTTATCGGCACGTCTTTCTTTACTGTCACCTAAGTGAGGTAATAAATAACGGTCGATTACTTCTTCAGCACGTTGAATACGATAATCTTCAGACATTTTAAAAGCAACACGGTTTCCAATGTATTTAATAGCTGCAGTTCTCAAGTATTCATTTCTCTCTTCCATGGACATATCAGCCATTTCAGCAGGGTCTATTTTGAGAGCTTCTTCAGATACCTGAATATCGTCTGCAATAATCATTTGGAAATTATTATTTGATTCTGAAATTTTAGTAATAATTTCCTGATCAGTGGATAAACCTAAAGCCCTTAATAAAATAACGAGTGGAATTTCACCAGGAACATATGGGAAAGATACTCTTAAAAATGCTTTGTTTTTACGTGGTTTTTTATATTCCAAAGTGATTCTAGCTCTGAAACCACTTCTGATTGAAGTTACAACTGCTTTAGCATGTCTGTCTTCAACTTCTTTAACACGTTCAAGAATAACTTTGTTTGGTGCAATTTCTTCCATTGTTACAACAGCTCTTTCAGAACCGTTTACAATGAAATAACCACCTAAGTCTTGTGGGTCTTCATTATGTTCTAATAATTCTTCTGCAGTAAGACCATTAAGATAGCAATAATCAGACTTTAACATTACAGGCAATTCCCCAATGTAAACTTCTTCTAAAGGATTTTCCTCATTATCCTTATTTAAAGCCATCTCAAGATACATGTGTGCAGAATAGTTTAAATTTCTAAGTCTTGCATCAGTAGGATAAATATCACTATTGGAACCATCTGCTTCACGGGTAAACGGTTTTTTGATATTAACTTTACCAGTTTTTACAGTGTATTTAACCTTCTTGAGTTCACCAGTTTCTTCATCAGTCTCATCGTTTTCTATAACAATAGGTTCACTGATGTCAATGATTTTCTGAATTCTGTTATTCACAAAATCATTGTATGATTTAATATGGTGATCTACTAAATCATATTTATCAAAAAATGCATCAACTAACTTCCAGTTATTATCTGTCATTGACTTCCTCCAGCATTATGTAAACATAACATAAATAAATTAAACAATAAAAAAAATAAACGTAAATAAATAATTTAACTTATCTATTATTTTCATCATTATTCTTAATTTACTCCCAACTATCTAATTA
>NZ_JAFSNZ010000088.1 GCF_017447225.1 Methanobrevibacter sp.
ATAAATATTGTACGAATCCTTATGTTCTTTTATAAGATCATTTAAGTCATTATCCGTTAAATGTTCTTCAATTTTTGCGACTTTCATAATTATTATATATGAACTTCATAAGGTATAAACTTTTCCAAAAAAACTATATATAATTTTTTAAATATATATCTTCCTAAAAAAATATCTAATCAAAATATTATGTTAAAAATAAAAAAGAGTTAACATTAACGTTAACTACTATACAAATCTGTAAATATCCAACTTGGATCATAAGCTATGAGATATCCGTCTTCACACCAGATTGCTCTGACATTTCCTGAAGTTGTATCTGCTACTGCAGCAGGATCTCTATTAATCCAGTTTCCTCCAGTATGTTTTTTATGTCTCAATCTCAATCTGATATGCCCAGTACCGCTTACACGACATTTCACATGGACAAACTGCACGTCATAACCTAAAGACTTAGCTATTCTGTAATAGACCTGTCCCCAGTCCACACAGTTGGAACCTTTACCATTGCTGGCATCATTAATTGTTTTCTTGTCTGTTTTTTGTGAATTAAAGTATTTGCTGTACAATTTCTTCTTTGCTATAATAGTTAATGCTTCATCTATTGTGTTTCCTTTGTAGTTGAATGTCTTCGCAAACAGCTTCATTGTTGAGTCATTGTAATCAGGAAGCTTTGACATTCTGTAAACGATTGCAGGAAGCCTTCCGTTTGCCCTGATGTATGCCTCTGTCCTTATGGCCATATCCACATATTCTGCCTTGTCAATTTTGGTTCCGTTCTTTAACATCACATAGTTTGGAAGGAAATCCAAAGAACTGTTATCCTTAATCAAAGCCATTGTATACATTGCAACCAGCTTGTCTGAACCTAATTTCTTGGCTTTCTTTTCAACATCACTGCAGCTGCCTTTCAATGTCAATATCTGATAATAGTCACGTTTATTATACTTCTTTTTGTTCTGGATTAACCAGAATGCTATTGAGTTCATTGCCTGACAAAAACTTGTCCAGCTAATATTATCTTCTGTCATATATTATAATTTGTATTATCTTATTTATTATATTTTTTATATATTTTAGATAATAAAAATAGTAGGTAATCACTGTGTTGAAAATACTTAATGTTTCCTAAAAGAGAGACTTGATTAAATCAATAGCTGATTTTTTGGTTTGATTTAATTGACTGTCACTGACATTAACGGCAAGGGTTGTCAATACAAGACTGGTTTTTAAACCCCGATATATATCAAAGAATTTCGAAAAATAAGTTTTCAACAGTTAACGGTCGCCGTTAATGTTGGATGTTCTTGTTATGGATCCACTCACGGTGCTTTCCGATAGCTACTCTTACAATAACATCAATCAGATCGGTTTCATCTTCCTTTTTGAAATAGTAATAAGCCGGTCCTTCCAGCATTTGCCTTAAGTCATAGAATGGTCTTGGTTTTACAGCATCCGGATTCATTAATCCATAATTTTTCAATAGCTTTATATTTTCAGTTTCATATTTATCTAATTTGGATTTCTGGACTTTAGTAGCTACTGTCTTTTCTTTTTTATCAAACAGTTTAGCTATTTGAGAGCTATCAATTAATATACTGGATTCTATCAATAGCAAGGTTATTTCTTTACCTTTAACTGTTAATGTTGTCGGATGTGAATTTTCAGTATCTAATATCAGTTTCATTTTATAGCCTCAAGTATATAATATAGCGATTATTGCATATAAAAAATATGAGCAGAAGAAATTAGTGAAGCTATTGAAACTTCACTAATATTTAGGAGATAAAATATGGTTCTATGCTCTGAAATTACCTTTGATGATTCTGTTAGGTGCATTCATTAATACTCCAACGCTTGACAGGATGAAGAGTTTGGTGTACATCGGCAATTCATCCCTGATGTCCTTTCTCATGAATTCAATCAACGGATAGAAATCATACATCTCACCATCAGGTCCTAACGGAGCAACGGTTGTTCCGGTAGTTCTGGAGTATAACAATTTCATTCCGGGGTTGATGTAATCCATACCGATGTATGTCTTGTCACCCATCTCAGAACCACCATCACAGACAGCAGTGCCTAAAATGTCAATATTATCAACACCATAATAGCTTTTGATAAGTTCTACCGGTTCGACCTGTCTGTTGCTTGAGAATATATCTGATTTCAGGGTTGTTAATGATTTGTAGCTTACGGCCATGCTGTTTAAGTTGGCATAGCTTCCGGCTGATTCCTTGAACTTTTCCTGAGCTTTGAGGATGGTCATTCCAGTATCATCACCACTTTCAAAGTTGTATGTAGCAACTTTAGATGAATTCATAATCATGTCAATAGCTGCCTTTTCAATGCTTCTGCCGATGAGGATTCCCACATCCTGTAGCATGTCATTAACGGAGATTAAATTGGAATCAAGCATTTGGGCGGAAACGTTCAATACTCCACCGATAGTGTCGATGGAGATGGTTTCTGAGATTGGTTTTCTGACGTTCAGTTCCTGTAAAGTAGCGCCTGGAGCAATGTCTTTTGCCTCTCCAAGTACGCCTGACTGAATGGCTTCCTCGATATTGACTCTTTGAGACATGTAAGTATAATACTGTGAGTTCTCTTCAATTTCCTGCTTTGGCAACAGTCTTGTGAATTTCATCCACTTTGCAGAAGTATCGGCCACAATCTGCGCCATCACTTCATTTTGTACTTTTGCATCATTTCCTTTGGTTAACATTAACAATCCTCCTTATGGTCTGCAAGTACCTTTCAGGGCAAGTCCCGGTTTATTTAACAATATTCCGACTTTACTTTGTATGAACAATTTTGTATATTGGGGTAACTCATCGTAAATGTCTTTACGCATGATTTCAATGATAGGATAAAAGTCTGCAATGTTTTCATCAGATGTAATAGGTGCAACGGTAGTTCCTGAAGATTTGGAATATAATACTGTTAACGGAGCATTTCTTAAATCGAAACCGATGTACTGTTTATCACCTATTAATGATCCGCCGTCAGCCTGGGTTGTTCCTAACAAGTCAATGTTATCAATACCATAGTATTCCTTAATGTCTTCAACAGGTTGAACTAACTTGTTTGAACTGTAAGTTAATTGTTTAACGTATGATAATGTTTTGTAGGACTCTGCCATTATTGTTAAATCAGCACCTGCTCCGGCATTGCCTTTGAAAGCTTCCTGTGCTTTGATGACAAAGTTACCGAATGCATCCATAGTATCATCGGTTTGGGTTGTGTTATATTGCGGAACGTTCGGGGAGCTAATTATTGTATCGTAAATGTTATATTCAATACGGTTAGCAATAACAGTAGCCACATCACCTAACAAATCCTCAAATGAAACGATATCTGAGTCGAAAACATCCTTGTTGACGTTGAGTACTCCACCGACAGTGTCAATGCTGATTGTGTCGGTTACCGGTTTTCTGATGTTTAACTCTTGTAAACTTGCACCAGGAGCGATGTCTTTAGCTTCTCCGAGCAATCCTTTTTTGATAGCTTCATCGAGATTGATGTTCTGTCTGAAGTATGTGTAGTAATCGGAGTTCTCTTTGATTTCTTGTTTAGGAAACAATCTGGCTAACTTCAATCTTTTTGCGGTTTCATCAGTAATGGTTTGAGCTATTACCTCATTTTGTACTTTAGTATCATTTCCTTTTGTAATCATTAATTATCACCTTAAGTTGAACCTGTGGTTCCGATGTCATATGGTCTGAACACTTCGATGTACTTGTAATCGTCTGAGCTAGTTACCGGATGCATTGCAATATATTCTCCCTCATCTGATTTGATGGCACCGGTGCTTGTTAAAGCTATTCTGTTGTTGACTGCAATGTTTGAAATTCCTGATGCTAATTTCAATCTGAATAAATGTCCTAATACAAGAATAGCTGTTTTTCTTTTACCTCCAGTCATGGTAACCGGATCGTTGACCGCAATTCCTAAGATTATTTCGCCTTCTGAGCCTGTGAATTTTTTAACGGTAGGTTTTCCGATGTCTGAGTTGGCTGATAGAGTAACTGCGTCATCGACTTTTATTTTGGTTCCTGCGTATTCGTAACCTGGAGTTTCACCTGTTGGAGTGGTGACTGTGGTTGCGGTGATTGCACCTTCATCCAGAAGGAATGTTGTGACTTCTTTTCTTTCTTCAAGTAATATAATTGAATCTGCCATAAATGTCCTCCACTTAATTTATTATATAATTTATTACTTTTAATATATAAAGATTTATATATAATAGCTACTTTTTTAAAAATTTTGTGAAGATTGACATTAACGATTTGGATTTTAAAAAAAAGGATAGAATAGAAATAAGTCAAAAATAAAGTTTAAGAAGACTTATTTCATATAATTTATAATTTTTCAAAATAATTTTTAATACTTTTAGCCATTAATTTTCTACGTGCTTCTAAAAACTCAAAATAATCCATATTCCAGAATTCATATGGTAAATCATATTTTTCAACGTAGTTATTCATTAAATCTTCTTTTTCATGTTCATTTAATGAGTTTAACATTAATGGCCAATACTCTGCTGGAGATTTATCGCTGATTTTAATGTTATCTTTATACTCAATGTAAATCTTATTTGCTTGTTGATTATAATCGGTTTTATCAGTTATTCCATTATTGATTAAATAATTTTTTGGGAATATATGATGGATATCAACTGATTTTTTCGTTGATTTAGATAATGGAGATAAATGATCTCTTAAAACAGCTTTTGAAAATAACATATTGTCTCCTTCGAATATTTTTGCAGCAGTATAAACTTTGCCTGCATAATTGTTACTGGATGAAATTAATCTTTGAGGAAGAGTTATATTCCAATAATCAGCTGTCAATTCACTTCTAATTAAGTTATCCAATGTTTCCACAAAATCAACATCTTTTTCCCTAAATCTAACTAAATCTTGTTCATAAACTGATTCTGATGATGAAGAATATCTTTGTGTTAATTGTGAAAATGCAAACCACTTACTAATTACTCTATTTAATTTTGAGTATTCAACATTAAATTGATATTTTCCAATTAAATATAATCCATAACAAGCATAAAATGCAAATTCTGAACTAATTAAAACATTATAATTTATAAATCCAATAGATTCAATTAAATTGCAGTAATCATGCCAGTTTGTTAAATTTAAAACAATTTCCTGTGCTTTTTTATATTTATCAAAGTTTTTATTTCTTTCAGCTTCAGTAGTAGTTTTATTTTCTAAATTCCTACCTTTAAGAATTAAATAAGCATAATGGAGCCTGCCTCTAAAGAATGAATAAGCAATTGCAGGTCTTAAAAGATGTTCTAAATCAGGGGTTGCTTTTATTGTTGTAAATGCGGTTTCCCTATTTAAATCTGGTTTTTTACAATCTTTTGTAAATTCTTCCAATGCTTTTCTTCCCTCATCCCAATACACTGACATTAATGTTAAAATAAAATCAGATTCATTTAAGACCTTTCCCTTACTGTTTATTCTTACAAAAATTTCAGATACTTGTTCTGGATTTAAATCTTGTGATAATTCAATAACTGAAAAGGGGTAGTTTCTAATATTTCTTATTTTTTCGATTTTATTTTCAATTTCTGTTTCATTAATTTCTAAATCGGGTCTTTTTTCTTTAATATTAGAAATATATTCTCTTATAATAGTTAATAGGCTTCCGCTGAATATTTCTGTGATATTATTAATCCATTCAGGATTTTTTTCACGACTTGAATTTAGAACTTCTATTTCATCAGTTAATGGGTTAAATGCAATTTTTGGAAGTCTTTTTTTGTAATTTTTATCAAGAACAGGTTTTCCAGTAAAAACTGTATATAGTGATGTTAATCTTTGCTGACCATCTATAACTAATCTGTTAGGTGATGTTGGCTTATCAAAACCAATTGGTTTAAATTCGTCGTCTCTACCTCCAATTCCCCAAAGTATTATTAATCCTGTTGGCAAACCTCTATATAATGAGTCAAATAAATCCCTAATTTGTTTATCTTTCCAAACAAATGGTCTTTGTAAATCTGGAAGTGCGATAATTCCAGAATCAACTTCAGAAACTAAATTTGAAACTTTAAGATTTGTAGTACTAAAAACATCACCTTCAGCCATAGTATCACCTAAATTTATATTTGATATTAATTTAGTAAAAAGTTATGTATTATGAAACTATAAAAAATTAGATTACAAATTTTCATCATCGATAATCATTTGTTCTGCTTCACCAGTTTCAATCAGATTAATAGCCATGTCAAAATTAGTTTTAATCTCGCTCATTAGCTGCAATTCAGAATCCCAGGTTTCATTTTCATGTTCTCTTGTGATTCCCCAAATACTGGCATCTAATTCTCCTTCAATCAATTCTTCATTGACTAATTCTTCATAAACTGAAAAGTATTTGGCTTGGATTTCTTCGCGGAGCTTTTTTAACTCTTCATAATCTTCTATTAAATCTTCAACTTTGTATTTGTATAACTTGAATTTATTGTAATCTGCAATTAGTTTCATTTGTCTGAAAACGTCAAGTACTTCTTTTTCATCATCTTCAAGCTCATCATATTTTCTAAATCTATCTTCTGTCATTTTAATCACTAGTTAATGATATTATATGCCCCATATAAAATTTTTCCCATGTAATTAAAATTAATTTTTACTTATTATTTTACCTACTTAGAACAATATTGATGTTAGAGTAGTAAAAATAAGAAAGATTATAAAATGTGTCTAACAGAAATAGTTATAAATAATAATTTGTATTCCAAAGAGGGTTCGCATAATGACAGTTGATGTAGAAAGTGAAGCAATGTTGGAAGATAAATTCATAGAACAATTAAAAGGAATGGGATATGAATTTATCAAAATAAACAATGAAGAACAATTAAATTCTAATTTTAAAGTAAAATTAGAAAAATTAAACAAAAAAGAA
>NZ_JAFSNZ010000089.1 GCF_017447225.1 Methanobrevibacter sp.
TAACTGTTAAAAAAATAGATATTTAAGGATTTTGTAACTAAAATGTAACCTGAATGAACATTAATATTAATAACGAATATTATAATAATATAATAAAGAAATAAATTTAAAAATAAAAAATTATAAAATATTATTTTAAAAAAATAATCATATAAAAATCTATTATTAATAAAATAATAATAAATAAAAAGTTAAAATAAAAATTAAAAATAATTAACGATGATATATTTATTACTATCAATGAAAAACTTTATAACTTTTTATAAAGATAATAATTAAAAAGGAGGTGAAAATATAAATAAAAGCCTAATCTTATTAATTTTTTTATGCTTAATAATGATTCCTTATGTTTCTGCTGAAAATGTGACTATTGACAATTCAATGTCCATTCAGGATGCAGTAAATACTGTAAGTGATAATGACACAATATTCCTATCACCTGGAACATATGTTGAATCAGGAATAAAAATTGATAAAAACATTACTTTACAGGGAATGGGAAATGCAGATGAAATAATAATAGATGGAGACCATAAAAACACCATTATATTAGTTAATTCTGTAAGTCAAGTAAAGTTCTTTAACCTTACATTCATCAATGGAAAAAGTCCTGATTTTGGTGGAGCAATCCACTCTGAGTTAGGTGGACAAATTTACGTTGACAGTTGTAATTTCATCAACAATAGTGCTAGACAAAACGGTGGTGCTATTGATATTGCTGGAGAGCAACATAGAGTGAAATGGCAAGTATTTACAAATTATGGATTTTTAAATGCTACCAACTGTAATTTTATCAATAATACTGCTTACCATGATGGAGGTGCACTCGCCACATATTGGGGAAACTCATATGTCTACAATTCAGTTTTTAAAAACAATTATGCTGATAGAGATGGGGGATCTGTCCGTGTCGGAGTATATTCAACAACATTAACTGAAAACTGTACTTTTGACAACAATACTGCAAAAGAATGGGGTGGGGCTCTTTATAACTGGCCAGGAGAATTAACAGTTAACAATTGTGTAATATCAAACAATTATGCTGGAAGACAGGGCGGAGCTATGATTACATCAGGACCTTTAACAGTGACAAATTCAAAAATCATTAACAATAGTGCTGATAAAAAAGGAGGTGTAATCTATATTGCTGAAGAAACTCCTCATATTCCATCAACTGTTATATTTGAAAACAATTACATTGAAGGAAACACTGCTAAAGTTGGATCTTTAGTTTACGCTGATGAAACAACCGCTACCGGAACCAATTTCAACAACAACCATTGGGATATTGATTCAAGTAGTGATGATTGGAATAAGGCATTCATTACAAATAATTTAATTGACAGCCCGACAACATTCCTTGATGAAAATGGAAATGCATATACTGTAACTCCAAAAGAAAATCCAACCCCTTCAGAAAATAATACCCATGTTCCTGAAGAAAAAACAAATCATACTGAAATTCCAGAGTCTATGAATGATACTAACTCTACAATACCAGAAAACACAAACAACACTCAAACAAATACAACAACACAAGAAAATGAAAATAATGATGTTGTTAATGATAATACAAATACTTTGGATGAAATAATTGAAGAAATAATTGAAAGTGCTAATGTTCAAAATAACTCTACAACTATTTTAGATACAAATGTAGGTTTAGATAACGCACAAAATAGTGAATCCCAAAATCCAGAATCACCACAGAGTAATGCTGGAGAAAGTAATGCACATGAAATAGTTAAAAAGGATGTTTCAAAACAAACCGAACAATCACCACTCCCATACATCGCAGCTATTTTAATTATTTTAGCAATTTTCGGATATGGATATTATAGAAATAGTAAGAAAGAATAATTCTTATTATTTTTTTCTTTTTTTAAATTTAAATACTAGTTTATCCAAATTAAATACTGTAAACAAAAGATGTGATAAAATGGATAAATTAGATGATATTATCGTTTCAAGAGCAATCATTGAAGAATATATGAACGATTTACTGGACTATACTGATATAGATGTAGCCATAGGTGGCGGAGGACCATCCGGAATAACCGCAGGATATTATCTTGCAAAAGCAGGATATAAAGTAGCATTATTCGAGCGTAAACTCTCAATTGGGGGAGGAATGTGGGGAGGAGGAATGATGTTTAATAAAATAGTTGTCCAGGAAGAAGGAAAAAGAATCCTTGACGAATTTGACATCAACTACAAAAAATATCAGGACAACTACTATACTGTAGACTCCATAGAATGTACATCAACACTCACATCAAAAGCAACAAAAGCAGGCCTTAAAATATTCAACTTAATGTCAATCGAAGATTTAATGGTGCGTGAAAACGGGATAAACGGAGTTGTATTGAACTGGAGTTCAGTTGAAATGTCCGGCCTACATATAGACCCGTTAACAATTAGATCAAAAGCAGTTATTGATGCGACAGGCCATCCGCTGGAAATCATTAAAATCGTCCAGGACAAAATGGAAGAAGACTTGAACACCAAAACAGGAAAAATAATGGGTGAAAAATCCATGTGGGCTGATAAGGCGGAAGGTAAAATACTGGAAAACGTTAATGAAGTCTATCCGGGATTATATGTAACAGGAATGGCTGCTAATGCAGTACACGGATCACAGCGTATGGGACCGATTTTTGGTGGAATGCTATTATCCGGAGAGTACGTTGCCAAAATAGTTGCTGAAGACCTGGAAAAAAGAAAATAAACCTTTTTTACAACCACACCATCACTTTTTTTAAAAAAATAAATAAATATTAATTATATCTTTCAGATAGATAGATATAAATAAAAAATGCAATTACTAATACAATAATTACCGGCAATAACCACATAAATATCTTTAAAATTACAACAGCAATTAGAATTGCAATAATTACAAATGCTAAATCTCTAAGTTCCATGTAAAATTATTATATTATCACTAGTATTTAAAGTTTTGATACAAAGTATAATAAATGAAAAAAACCAAAAATAATAATATAATATTTTGGAGCATAATATGACAATTTTAGTGATTAATAATAAAGGTCAATATAACCATAGAATTCAACGCAGCTTACAATATTTGAAAATAGATTCAAAATTAGTTTCAAATACATTAAGCATTGAAGAATTAGAGGCTGAAAATCCTATCGGCCTGATTTTAGGTGGAGGCCCTTCACTTGAAGGAGCCGGAAACAGTGAAGAATACATCAGGCACTTTGACATACCAATTTTAGGAATATGTTTAGGTCATCAGTTAATTGCTAAAACATATGGTGGAGAAGTATCTACTTCAAATACCGAAAGTTATGCTCAAGTTAAAATTAATATTAACAATGATGAAAATTTATTTGAGGGATTGGCTCCAGAAATGGAAGTTTGGTCATCCCACAAGGATGAAGTAAAAAGCATCCCTGATGAATTTGAAATTTTGGCTAATTCAAAATTATGCGATATCGAATCCTTTAAACATAAAGAAAAAGATGTATATGGAATACAATTCCACCCAGAAGTACATCATACTCCAAAAGGATCACAGATATTTGAAAATTTCTATAAAATATGTAAACAATAGGTGTAATAATGATTGATAACGCTGAAGACTTAAAGGAAAAAGCATTGGAAAATAAAGCAGGATTAAAAAAACAATTTGTCAACATACCAATTGGCGATGAAGAATATGGTTTTAGAATTTCCGGTATTGGAGCAAAATCAGTGAAATTAGAAAAATATGTTAAATATGATGAAATCTTTGAAGCTTTGGAAGCTGGAAATGATACTGGTTTGGAATCCATTATCAAACAAATTATTGAAGATTACGAAGAAGAAGATGAAGAAGAGTAAGTGATTATGATGTTAAGCCCAAAAGAATTTATTGAAGATGCAATTCAAAAAATTAAAGACCAAATAGGTGATGAAAAAGCAATCATTGCACTTTCTGGAGGAGTTGACAGTTCCGTTTGTTCAGTTTTAGTTCAAGAAGCTATTGGAGATAATCTGACTGCTGTTTTTGTAGACCATGGTCTTTTAAGAGAAGGAGAAGTCGAACAGGTCACTAATACATTTAAAGACAGATTAAATTTCAAATTTGTAGATGCTTCTGACGAATTTATGGATCAGCTTGCAGGAGTTGAAGACCCTGAAGAAAAAAGAAAAATTATCGGAAGAGTATTCATCGAAGTATTTGAAAGAGAAGCTATTAAATCCGATGCTAAATTTTTAGTTCAAGGTACAATTGCACCAGATTGGATTGAAAGTGACGGAAAAATCAAATCACACCACAATCTAGCACTTCCAAGCGGAATGGAATTGGAATTATGTGAACCTATTCGTGACTTATACAAAGACGAAGTAAGGGAAATTGGTGATGAATTGGATTTACCAAAAACAACCGTTTACAGACAACCTTTCCCAGGACCTGGACTTGGAGTTAGGGTCATTGGTGATTTAACAAGAGAAAATGTTGAAATCTGTAGAAAAGCAAATAAAATCGTCTGTGACGAAGTTGAAAAAGCTGGGCTTGATGAAGAAGTATGGCAATATTTCGCCGTATTGACTGACAGCAAAGCCACTGGTGTTAAAGGAGACCAAAGAGACTTCGGATATTTGGTTATTGTAAGAATCGTTAATTCTGTAGATGCGATGACAGCATATGTTCCACAATTACCATGGGATGTTGTCCAAACCATCTCAAAAAGAATAACTTCTGAAATTTCTGAAGTAACCCATGTCGCTTTATCCATTAGTGACAAACCACCAGCAACTATCGAATTTTGTTAAATAAGAGATTTATTCTCTTAACTTTTTTTATTTATTATGATTACCTCTAAAAATGCATATTTGGCCAAATTAACCGAACAGATACAGATGAAATCTGTTAAGGTTGGAAAAAATCTTGAGGGAAGTACTCCCCCATCAGTTTTTATCGGCAGATGGTCCTATCCTAAGGTATATGCCGGACCTATGATGGTGGGTGAAGCAGGTGATACATCAATCATGGACTCTCCGGAATCATGGATTGGCCAAAACAAACAGCAAGAGGACATTATTAATTATCGTATGAATCTTGTGCGTGGAAAACAGCTGATTAAAATAGACGATTTAGAAAATCCATTCGTTGAAAAACTTCAGGACATTTCATTGGCCTCAACATCAATTGACAGTGAGGCCACTTTTGGAAAGACACCTACAGGATCAATGCTTAGTGAAGACAGCATGCCCCACGGTCCCAGCGCAGTTATTGAAAAATTTGATATCGATGCCGTAAAGTGGGACAGACAGCTTGAAAAGACATTTTATGATACAGACTTAAAGGCAAGCGACGCTGTGGTGAACCTGCATAACAAGGAGGTTCCATTTTCAGCAATGCAAAAGGCGTTTTCCGTTGGGGCAATAGGTACCAAAAACAAAAGAAAGTTGGTTCCGACAAGATGGTCAATTACCGCATGCGATTCAACACTTGCAGATCAGTTCTTAAAAGAAGTAAGGAAATTCGAAAGAATCGACACGTATAGAGTCTATGAATTCGGAAGCCTCAACAACTATTATGTCATTATTTTAACACCTACCGAATGGCAATATGAATGGTATGAGGCATTCATCAAGATTATGGGAAATGAAGAGTTGATATATTCAGACTATGAAACGAATGGCGGCAAAAAAGAATATTCCATTGTTGGAGGTTGTTACTACACTGCAAAAATGGCAGTTCTTGATTATTTGCTGAAAAATAAAAAGCAGTCCGGATTACTGATTTTAAGAGAAGCTTATGAAGGATATGTTCCGTTAGGAGTATTCAACGTTAGGGAAAATATTAAAGAAGCGATGCAAAAACCATACAAAGAATTTGAAACTTTAAATGATTGTTTAAAATATGCTGGAACTAAATTAACTATTCCAATCAGCAAATATGTAAAACAGGGAACTTTAATGAATGAAATGCTTCACACAAAACAGACCACTTTGGATATGTACTTTAAGAAATGATACTATGATGTTTGAATTCAAAACCCCTAAAAAAGAAACAGAAGAGATTATGTCTGATGTTGCATCCGGAAAATTAGAAAATACTAATTTTGAAAAGGAATGTGAAGATGCAGTGAAAAAATTAACCAATTCGCAATTCGCAAAAATCACATCAAGCGGAAACAACAGCATATTTGTTGCATTGAGTTCCATTGAAGGAAGCGTTATAGTTCCCGATCAAGGGGGCTGGCACGGATTTAAACAGATTTCAAAATTCCTAGGAAAGGAAATAATTACCCTTGAAACCGATTTGGGACTTATCAATCCAAAACAACTGGATGAGGTAGATATTCCGGATAATTCAGCACTGATTTTTACAAGCTTTGCAGGTTATTGTGCAGAACAGGATGTGAAATCAATTTCAAAATACTGCAATAACAATGGCATAACAACGATTGAAGATGCATCTGCAGGAATTGGAGATGAAAAAGAAATATTGGGAAATTGCAGATACTCAGACATAATTATCGCTTCAACCGGACAGCCTAAAATAATTAATGTCGGATCAGGCGGATTTATAGCAACAGATGATGAAAATGTATTTCAAAAAACATCCTTGCCATTGAAATTAAGCAAAACTAATGAAATTATATCAAGCGGTATATATGAGGAACTTAAAAGTGTTAGACAAAATTTACAACTTACATTAAATGCAACAAAACATCTAAAAAAACATATACCAACATCAATACATAATGATAAAAGAGGCGTTAATTTAATTATTAAAGAGGATAATCCTAAGGAAAAAACTTGGGAATTGAAAAAACAGTTGCCTATAAATAAAAGCGGATTTATCAATAAATGCCCTAATTACAATCGGGTAAAAACAAAAGCCATATCCATAGAAATAAAAAATTTAAATTATAATTGCCTGAAACAGGAATATTTGGATAAAATAATCAATACAGTTAATAATCTGCAACAAGCTTAGAAATTCTATCAATCAAAATATCTTCAACATCCATGATTTCCAATTCTTCATCACTGATAGAATAAATATCCTTTAATTTATCGACATCAGGACTTAAGACACTTTCATCTGAATTAAACAATGAAGATAACTCTGAGAAATAATCATCACAATCAATTAAAATAATACATAAATTCATGTATCCTTCCTTTAAACCCAATAAATCAAAAGCACGGGAAATCTGTCTTTGAGCAGAACATCTAAGACAAATTTCAACGCTTAAATCTTTGGCAAGATTCTGATTTCTGTCAAAAGCAAGAAAAGCCTGATTGACACCATGCTGAATATGCCTTACACCAGCAACAGCATCAGCATTCAATAACTGAATGATTTCACCATCTTTTTTAATGGAATTAATCTGGCTTAAAGTTTCGCTTACAGATGAAATTTCTCCCTTAAAACCTAAAATTTGCAAATCCATAATATTTACTCCTGAAGTAATCTGTTAACTCCTGAAATATAAGCTTTTACACTAGCATCAATAATATCCGGCTCGGTACCTCTTGCGGATATGATTCTATCCCCTTTCTGGAGTTTGACTATTACATCAATTATTGCGTCTGTACCGCCCGTAATAGCATCTACGTGATATTCTATAAAATCAATGTCCTTAAAGATTTCAAGAGAATTGATAGCATTGATTGCGGCATCAACAGGACCTATTCCAACACCCGCATTTAAAATCTCCTCACCATCAATATTCAACTTAACGGAAGCGGTAGGCATTACCTTATTTCCTGAGACAATGGTAACATCTTCAAGTTTAATTCTGTCTTCATGATTTATATCCAAAACATTATCCGCAATTGCCTGCAAATCAACATCTGTAACAGTTTTACCCTTATCAGCAAGCTCTTTAATGTTATTGCAAATTTGCTGAAGCTGATTCTTATCAACATTCAAACCCAATTCCTTAAGTCTGGAGTCAAGACCATGAGTACCCATGTGCTTTCCTATTATGAATTTTCGACTGCGGCCGACAAGTTCTGGAGTCATAGGTTCATAGGTAGCGGAATTCTTGATAATTCCATCTGAATGAATTCCGGATTCGTGAGCAAAAGCGTTTTCACCAACAATTGCCTTATTAGGTTGGATATAAACACCAGTCAAACGAGCAACAAGTTTTGAAATGGAATAAATTTCATGAATCTTAATATCAGTAGAAAAACCAGGCATTAGTCTGTCAATACTGACAACACATTCTTCAAAAGATGTATTTCCGGCACGTTCACCTATTCCATTGACAGTGGAATGAAACTCAACTGCACCACCCTTAATAGCAGATAATGTATTAGCAACAGCAAGACCAAAATCATTGTGACAATGGCATGAAACAGGTACTGCGATATCACTCAAACTGCTGAAAAGTTTAAAAGATGAATCCGGCGTTAAAATACCAACAGTATCGCATACGCAAACCCTATCAGCACCATGATCGATTCCATTTAAAAATACATTCTTTAAAAAATCAACGTTACTTCGAGATGCATCTTCAGCGGACAGTTCAACTATAAGGCCATGATCCTTACAATAGTCAACAGCAGAATTTGACATGTAAATAAGTTCATCTTTAGTGATTTTCAATTTGTCAAAAATATGCAGATCAGAAGTGGGTACAACCAGATTAACCGCATCAACATCACAATCTAAACAGTAATCAATATCAGAAGTTAAAGGCCTTGAAAAACTTAAAATTTCAGCATTAAATCCTTGAGAAGTGATTTCCTTAATTGACTTTCTTTCTCCTTCAGAAGTAATTGCAGAACCTGCTTCAATAAAATCTACACCGATTTCATCCAATTTAGAAGCAATTCTTAATTTTTCCATAGATGTTAAAGAAACACCTGGTGTTTGTTCCCCATCACGTAAAGTTGTATCTAAAACTTTAATCTTCATAAAATCACCAAAAAATACATAATAAGAACAATAAACAAAACAAAAAAAATAGTAAGATAATTGTAATAGAGAAAGCTTGCAGCGAAATGAAATTCCCATAGAAAACCATAGTACACAAACAAAACACAAAAGGACTTCACTACTGGGATCGAAACGAGACCAGGTATAACCCCCATGCTATGACCGCAAA
>NZ_JAFSNZ010000090.1 GCF_017447225.1 Methanobrevibacter sp.
GAGATTCAAACGGAAATCAAAAAGTTAGAGAATGATACACGAGTTTTAAATAAATTATATGTAATTTTAGACGTTTTACATGATGAACCAATAAACGACATCATTAATAAACATGGAATTAGTCAAGGAACAGCATATAATTGGATTAAACAATGGAATGATGGTGGTATGGAAGCATTAAAAAGAAAACAAGGTTCCAAAGGCCAATCCAAACTAACAGACGAACAATTCTTAATTTTAGACAAAGCAATCCAAGATAATAATTTAAAAACTGCAAAAGAAGTAAAACATCTAATTAAAACATTATTTGGCGTTGAATATAGTTTAAGAAGTATTGAACGTATAATGAAGAAATTAGACTATACTTACACCAAACCTTACAAAATATACGCCAAAATGCCAAAAGATGCTGAAGAACAGTTAAAAAAAACACCCGACATTTAGATTTAGAAAATTTCACTGTCGTGTTTTTGGATCAAACTTATTGTCAAAATCAAGATAACAGTCAAAGATGTTATAATAAAAAAGGCACAAAAAACATTAAAATACAACCAACAACACGATTATCCTTAAATGCACTTGGAGTGCAAGCAATAAATGGAAAATCTTTCATATCATTCTTAGATAATACAAAAACCTTTGAAATGATGAAATTTATGATAACCATCACTATCCAAAATATTGAAAATAAACAATTAAAATCTAAATTAGAAAAAATAATAAATAATAAAGATTTAGAGTTAGAAAATATTTTAACCACTGTTAATAATGAAAAAAACTATGAAAAACTATTATTAGCTTTAAAAATCTTATCTAAGAAAAGTAATACTTTCAAAAAATTATTAGAAAGACTTGTGAAAAATCCTTTAAATTTCAAAACTAAATCCAATCAGGTACTTGAAAATCTTCAAAAAGCAATGTTATTATCATATTTTATGGATAAAAACTTACAACATCAATTAATAATGGAAAAACCAATAGCAGTAATCTTAGATAATTATAGTGTCCATCATGCAACCGTTTTCACAGAATTATGCAACATTTTAAATATGGATTTAATTCATTTACCACCTTATTCTCCAAAATATAATCCAATAGAACAAGTTTGGAGAACAATAAAAGCTAAAATTTCAAGAAAATTTATAACAAGCATCGAACAACTAAAATTTATCTTTGAAAATGAATTTAAACAAGTAGTTGATAATGAAAGTTATTGGAAAAATTGGCTCTGGAAGTTCCTATGAACTTTTATAATTTTTAGTGTCGTGAACTATAATTTTTATATTTGTTCTACTCAAAATCTATGAATCTGCTTGATAAACTATATTCTCAAATATCTTCAGGCATATCAACCACACCAGGAACAAAATCATGAGGAACATAAGATACATCAGACGTATTATCACTAGCATGCCCTACATTATCATCAATTAACATGTCAACCACACCAGGAACATAAGATACAACAGATGCATCATCAGAATTATTCTTTACATCAATAGCATGTGAAATTGTTTCAGAATCTTGATTATTTGATTTTTCCTTTAATATTTCATTAACATCTTGTATCCAAGTTAACCAATCATTATAATCATTTATACTTTTAAACCATCCAGAATGGAAATCTTCAACAGGAGCATTTAATATATCTAAAGTACCCGTATAATGAGAACATGATTTATAAGGCTCAGATGTTGAAAAAACATTTATAAGAACATAATTGCCTTTAGTGAAATATCTCATGAATTTTACTATATCATTAGAATAATCTTTTAACTGGACAAAACCATCACAATCTTTACAGTAAACAGCAAGAAATTTATAATCATCAGAGTTTGAAAGATTATCCATTTGAGAAATGAGTAAATGTTCATCATCAAAAACTGGCATGCCTCTTTCAACCCAAGTATTGTATGCTTCATCACGGGAAACACTATATTTGCTATATTCAGAGAATTTTGATTGTGCCTCACTAGTGTCATGATGACATATTGCTGCTTTTGGTAACGGATTATTTATTGGACCAATAGGAATATAACCGCCACATTCAACACATTGAACATATCTATCAGCTAATCCTTCAGATTCCAAATAATAAAGACCTTTATCATTTAAATAATGTCTTAATTCACCGTCAACATTGATTACATGCCCATAACTATACTGCCAATAATCTTCAAAATCATTTACAAAATCATTAAGTGATTCGGAAGATGATATATTGTTAATCTCATTTAAGTGAATGTCATTATTGTCAGTAATTGTATTTTCTAATGGTTGGCTTGAAAATATCGCAAATGCCCCGGAAGAAATACAAATAATCGCAATCAAAATTATAATTAGTTTTTTAAATATCATTCATTTAACCTCCATTTAAGTTACAACAATTTGATTACTAAAAATTGGTGTATATGTATTATTTCTATATAGACTAAATTGACTATCTTCTGCATAAACATTAATTGAATTTTTATTGTTTGAATACTTTACATTAGATAAATCAAAAATTATGCTGTCTGTATAAATTATTGCACCATTATTAGCATCATTATTTTTAAAATTCGTATTGTTTATGGATAATGATCCATACATCCCATAAATAATTCCACCATTAATAGTATTTACTGTGTTGCCAATGAAATTTGAATTAATAACTGATGTTTTTGAATTTAATGTAGATAATGCAGCACCATTATCTGCAGAGCAATAATTGAAATTAGTATTTGAAATATTGCAATCAGAATTTTTGATAAATATTGCTCCACTTTCTTTATCAGAAGATACATCATGATTAAACAAACAACCAATAAATTGTGCATATGCATTATTTAAATACACGGCACCAGATTGCAATGCAGTATTATGAGTAAAATTTGAATTATAACAATTTAAAATACCATTATTTAAAAATATTGTACCTGCAGTACTACTTAAAACATTATTATTATTGAATTTAGATTTATTAATATTAATTGTATTAAATCCATTATTACAAAAAATAAATCCTCCATTTTTATTTAAATTAATATCAGATGCTTCAACATTATTAAATGTAAGTGTACTATCTAATAATTCAAATCTTAAATTTCTAAATTGAATATTTTCAAATTGAACATTAGACTTACTAATAATAAAATCATTATTATTAGTGAATATTGTTGAATCGACACCAATAAATTTTAAATTTTTATCCTCAATATTATTTAAATTAAGATTATAAGTACCTGCATCAAAATGAAAAATTGTATTATTTTCATTTAATATTGAAGCAGGATTATAATTATCTTTATTAATGTAAATATTTTTTTCACCAGAAGTCAATAAATCTGAATAATATAAATCTAAATTCAATTTGTTATCGTCTGAAATACCCATAATTGTTTCATTTTCTGACACATATGTTGCATTAACAGAATTAATAGAAATTAATACAAGAATTACCAGCATTATTTGAATTATAAGAATTTTTTCATAATTTTTAATTATCCTCCAATTTTTAATCTTCTATAAAATAAAAAAAGAGATTAAAAAATATTAATAAGAACTCAAAAAATTAAAAAAATTCGAGTATAATATTTTTTAATCCCCTAATAGTTAATTATTATTTTATACTATATAAAACATATGATTGAACTTTAAATAAAAAAATGAATATAATTAACAATTTTTTGAATAAATCCGAATGAATATATAGAAATAACTTTAAAATAAATACATAAACTAATTTATTGGTAAATTTTAGAATAATATTTAATTGAATTTTTTAAAATAATTTGGACAAAAAAATCAAATAATTTTTATATCACTTCTTTCATTATAAGAAAAGATATAAAATTAAAATTAGAATTCACAGTTTTCATGCCTTAAGAGAAATATTTTCCTGTTCAAACCACCTGCATAACCAGTTAGGCTTCCGTCACTTCCTAAAACTCTATGGCATGGAATGATTATGGAAATCGGATTGTGACCAACCGCTCCGCCGACAGCCTGAGCAGACATTATTTCAATGCCCCTTTTTTGAGCTATCATAGAAGCGATATCCTTATAAGTAATGGTTTTACCGTATGGAATCTCACAAAGAATTTTCCATACCTCACATCTAAAGTCTGTTCCTTCAGGCGCCAGATCAACTTCATCAATGGAAGGCTTTTCGCCAATAAAATATCGATCAAGCCAATTTTTAGTGTTAATTAACGTTTTATCTTCTTTTTCAACTAATTTATCGTTAATATTGGCCATATAATATTTCTGACCTTCAAACCATGCTCCAATCAACTTATTGTCTTTAGAAGCAAGCAGAATTTCTCCTATCGGTGATGAATAATGCGTTGAATTAATCATATTAAAAAAAATAAGAAAATAGATGATTTAGTAACCATCTACTAAGACTTTTAACTCACCAGTTACAATATCGATGATAAGACCATGTACCGGTACATCAGGAATTAATGGGTGGTTTTTAATTTTTTCCACAACGTCTTTAACGTTTTCCTCTTCGGATTCAAATCCACCAATCCATTCAGCCAAGTCATATTTAGCAATGTCTTCTTCCTTAATGCCTCTAGCAAGCATTTTTTCTTTTAAAGCTTCAGCGTCAGCACCTGCCATACCACATTCAGTGTGACCTACAACCATTACCTCTTCAGCTCCAAGATTGTATAGGGCTGCTCCAATTGATCTGATTGCATCTTCTCCTACGATGGAGTTTCCTGCATTTCTGACAATTTTTGCATCTCCTCTTTTAAGACCTAATGCAGGTTCAAAAAAGTCTATCAGTCTGCAGTCCATACAGGTTAGGATAGCTAATTTTTTAGCTGCATGGTGAGACATTTCAGTGCCTTCAAAGTTTTCCACAAATTCTTTATTGTCTTTTAAAACATTCTCCAATATTGTCATTTTAAACTCCCCTAGCCATTGCGGTAAGTCCGGTTCTTGAAATCTTTTTGATTCCATAACCTTTTAATAAAGATATAAATGCATTGATTTTCTCCATATCCCCAGTTATTTCAATTATTAATGTCTCTTCAGTTACATCAACAATTTTTGCTCTGAAAATATTAACATACTGCATTATTTCAGCTCTTGCCTTTTCATTAGGAATATTGACCTTTACAAGACATAATTCCCTTTTAACTGCATTTTTAGAAATATCTTTAATCTTGATAACATCAACTAATTTGTTAAGTTGCTTTGTAACCTGTTCCAATAATTTATCATCAGCCTTTACAGTGATGACCATTCTTGCAAGCCCTTCAACTTCTGACTCGCCCACCGTAATGCTGTCGATGTTGAAATCTCTTCTAGTGAATAATCCGGCCACTTTCTGTAAAACTCCAGGCCTGTTTTCTACAAGTGTACTTATAACATGATATTTTACATCCATCTAAATCACATCTTTTTCAAGTTTATATTCACCAATCATTTCATTGATGCCTGCTCCCGGAGGCAACATAGGCAAAGCTTCCTCAGAGTCAACTACAACATTAATTAACATTGCTTCATTGTCTTTAATAGCTGATTTTAAAGCTTCTTTAGTTTCGCCAGGTTTTTCCACATTAACTGCATCAATTCCGAAACTTTCTGCTAGTTTTACAAAGTTAGGACTATCGCCAAATTCGGTTTGTGAATGTCTTCCGTCATATAACAGACTTTGCCATTGATATACCATTCCTAAAGTCCTGTTCTCCAATACAATTGCAATGACCGGTATATCATAGTCATGAACCGTAGCCAGTTCCTGACAGTTCATTAAAAATCCGCCGTCTCCATTAACTGAAACAACTACATCATCAGGACAGGCGACCTTTGCACCAATAGCTGATGGGAAACCGAATCCCATTGTTCCGAGTCCTCCGGATGAAATGAACTTGCGTGGCTTTTGAGTGTCATAAAAGTGAGCCGCCCACATCTGGTTTTGACCTACATCGGTCGTTAATATAGAATCAGCTGTTAATACTTCGCTGATTTCTTTGATTACTGTTTGCGGCTTGAGCGGAACATCATCGTAAGTAAGTCTTGGCAACAAATCATTTTTCCTTTGTATTATTTTATTTGCCCATGAATTCGCATCATCTGAAGGAATATGTCCTTTAAACAATTCATTTAATGATTTTAAAATATTTAAAGCATCCCCTACAATCGGCAAGTCGACTTCAACATTCTTGCCTATTTCAGCAGGATCTATGTCAATGTGAATAATTTTGCTGTCTGGAACAAAGCTGTCAAGCCTTCCGGTGGTTCTGTCTGAAAATCTGATACCAATAGCTATCAATAAGTCACATTCATTGATTGAATCATTGGAAACTTTTCTTCCATGCATTCCAAGCATTCCCAAAGCCAAATCATCAGTTTCATCAAAAGCTCCTTTACCTAAAAGTGAGGTCATAACCGGCGCATTAATCATATGCGCAAATTCGTTAAGCTCATCACATGCATTTGCCAAAATGACACCGGCACCTGCAAGGATTAATGGCCTTTTAGCTTCCTTAATCAATTCATAAGCCTTTTTAATTTGTCTAGGATTACCTTTTAGAGTTGGATTATAACCTGGTGTCTGAATAAGATTATCCTTGAAATAAGTTAATTCTCCTTCCTGAACTTCTTTTGGAACATCTATTAAAACAGGCCCTGGCCTTCCGCTTGCAGCTAATTCAAAACTAGTCTTGATTATTGAAGGTATTAAATTAGGATCTTTTGGCTGAAAACTATGCTTGACAATAGGCATAGTTATACCGATTATATCTGCTTCCTGAAATGCGTCATTTCCAATTAAATGAGTTGGAACTTGTCCAGTAATAGCTACAATAGGAGAAGAATCCATAAAAGAAGTAGCAATCCCAGTTACTAAGTTTGTTGCACCCGGTCCTGAAGTAGCTAAACACACACCCACTTTGCCTGAAGCCCTTGCAAATCCATCAGCCGCATGGGCTGCTGCCTGTTCGTGCCTGACTAGGATATGATTGATGTCTGCATCATATAACATATCATAGAAAGGTATGGTTTGTCCTCCAGGATAACCAAATATTGTTTCTACTCCCATTTTTTTAAGGGATTCAATTATTGCTTCTCCGCCTCTCATTTCTAAAACCTTTATTAAAATCTTTTATTATGGAATAATTTTTGTTAAGTGAAATATATATAATTATCTTGGTTTCAGATTTGAAAATAAAAAATAGAAAAAATTAAAATTTAACTGATGTTGAAAACAAAATTTCTTTTTGAGAATCGGACAAACCAAGCTTTTCAGCATTAGAATTAATCTCAGAAAAAAACTGTTCACAATTTTCCTTAATAGTCCTAGTTTCATCCCTAGCATCCTCAACCCTAACCTCAGCATCCTCAACCCTAACCTCAGCATCCTCAACCCTAGCCTCAGCATCTTCAATCCTAGCCTCAGCCTCATTTTTAAAATTTTCATATTCAGTCTTGACTTTCTCAGTTTCTTTTTTTAATTCATTTTCATATTGTTCAATGAAAGATAATGACACTAAAATCACCTCAAAAATTTAAAAAAAAATAAAAAGAGTTATTTAAAGACTAAAATTTAATAGTAGTTGAAAATAACACTTTTTTCTGTGAATCAGATAAACCAAGCTTTTCAGCATTAGAATTAATCTCAGAAAAAAACTGTTCACTATTTTCCTTAATAGTCCTAGTTTCATCCCTAGCATCTTCAACCCTAGCCTCAGCATCCTCAACCCTAGCCTCAGCATCTTCAACCCTAGCCTCAGCATCTTCAACCCTAGCCTCAGCATCTTCAACCCTAGCCTCAGCATCTTCAACCCTAGCCTCAGCATCTTCAATCCTAGCCTCAGCCTCATTTTTAAAATTTTCATATTCAGTCTTGACTTTCTCAGTTTCTTTTTTTAATTCATTTTCATAGTTTTCAATAAATGATGATGTCATTGTTATCACTCCTAAAAGTTTTTTATATAGAAATTGATCATTAACAAATAGCTCCAATAAAATTAAATGGCAAAGAGAAATTGAATCTTTGTCCCTTTCAGAAATATTTAGCTTTTGAGTAAGGTAGCATAACTCTTCAACTAGCTTTTCTTCATTTTGGTAACTGTGATTTGTTAATGGAAGAATAGAAAAAACATATTTTTCATATTCTGTTATTTTTTGGTTATTTTTTATTTTATGTTTTATACTACTTAACACTTCACATCCATCAATGTTAGGGACATAGTAATAGTTTCCCTTATATGAATTATGTGGAGTTATCTGAATCTTTTCTATAGATTCTCTGTCCATGTCAACGACCACTATTTTTTGATCGATAGTTTTGCCATCCTTCAGATAATAATTAGACACATATCCAAAATCACGGTCTAAATCCCTCTTTATTAATGGTTGCTTGTGAAATTCGATATTTACATCGCCATTTCCACCTTCCAACAATATATCCATTGATTTAACATCACCGCCCGGAGAAAATATTTCACATGAGCGAATTTTGTAATCATCATCAGGCAGTTCAATTAGTGGAATTAATGCATTTACAAATGCATGGGTTGCAATCTTGAAAATCGAATCATATTTATTTTTAATTGTATTATCAATAGGTTTTAATATCATTTTAATCACCAGTTTAAGAACTAAAAATACTAGTAACTTTAATTTGATGATTATAATTGGTTATTTATAATATATAAATTATTTTATTTCTTTACAGACAATATAACTTGATTAAAGCAATATTCTAATGAAAAGGTAAAAAATAGTTGAGTTATAATCTATGAAAAGCAATTATAACTTCATAAATGGAATGAATCTGTTGGTTGTCTGACAGTATAAAACATAATCATTTCCGAATTTTTCAAGCAGCCATTTTTCTTCAGTTTTAATCATTGCAATGGTTAAAAATATCCAAAAAATAATAGGCAACACCAATAGAATCAGATTTTGTGAGAATAAAACTAATGCTGTGCTTATCTGCAGCCATGCTGAATATATAGGATGGCGTACCAGGGCATAGACTCCATCTGTTACCAATTGACCGTTTTTGATTCTTTCATCTATTTTTGAGATTCTTAAAGCGGCAAGCCAAAGAAATACTCCATCAATTACAAGCACAACAGCAAGGATTATCAAAAGCCAATTTAAAGATTCATATGAATAAACCGGAATAATCTTATTAAAAGACAGAGTTATTGCCACCAATGAAACAATTAGCATTGCTCCAATCAGATATGGTCCAACCCCATATACAGGCAAATGTTTTTCGTTGCTGATAAATATCACCTCTTAATTACTATATAAGAAAAGTTATATATTTAAAACTTAAAATAATTTAAACACAATTAATTAACTTGGATTATTATGAAATATTCAAAAATTTTATGTCATAGGATGCCTGAGAGAAGTTTCTTCTACAAGAATCACCAGTTTCCGGTGTGTGCAAGATGTACAGGCTTTTATACAGGTTTAGCAGTATTTTTAGTCTATAATCTATTCTATCCAATTGATTATAGCTTAAATCTGTTCATAATATCCATAATATTAATGATACCGACTGCAATTGATGGCTTTACACAACTTTTAAAATTAAGGGAAAGCAATAATAATTTAAGATTCACAACAGGATTCATTGGAGGAATCGGTTTAATAATCTTTATGAAAATAGCTGTTAGAATTTTTTATAATATTATAGGTGTTTATTTATGATTTATTGTCCAGAATGTGGTGAAGATAATCCCAATGGGAGCAGATTCTGTAGAAAATGTGGTGTTAATTTAGTTTATGAAGAGCCTAAAAAACAGACGACAGCTAAAAAGGTTACTGTTGAAACTGATGAAGGTCCAATCAGAACAAATACAGTTCATACAAGCTCATCCAGCACAAATACTAAAAATAATAAAAAGGACGATGATGATAAATGGTGCTGGGGCTGCTGCATCTGCATGTTCTTCTTATTTATAATCTTTGCAATTGCAGGCCATTAGTCTTTTAAATAGTAATAAAGGACAGCCTTTTGTGCATGAAGCCTGTTTTCAGCCTCATCATAGATTACTGATTGAGGTCCGTCAATGACTTCAGCTGAAACTTCCTGACCTCTGATTGCAGGCAGACAGTGCATGAATATAGCTCCATCATTAGCCAAATCCATTAATTCCTGATTGACCTGGTAAGGTGCAAAGTCTTTTTCTCTTTGTGCTTTTTCAGCTTCATCACCCATACTTACCCAAACATCAGTATAAACGACATCAACATCATCAAGTGCAACATTGATGTCATGAGAAACAGTGATTTCAGTATTATTTTCTTTTGCATATTCATTGGCTATTTTTAAAATGTCTTCATTTGGTTCATAGCCTTCAGGACATGCAACGGACATATCCATTCCTAAAAGAGGAGCAATTAATAAAAGGGAATTACATACATTGTTTCCGTCACCGACAAAGCAGATCTTTTTATCTTCAAAAGTGCCGAAATGTTCTTTAATGGTTAGCACATCAGCCAAAGCCTGGCAAGGATGCTCTAAATTGGTAAGTCCGCTGATAACAGGGACATCTGAATATTTTGCAAGCTCAATTACATCATCATGTTCAATGGCTCTAATCATTATTCCATCAACGAAGCGGCTTAAAACACGTGCAGTATCGGAAATTGGCTCTCCTCTTCCCATCTGTAAATCATTGGATGATAAGAATATTGCTCTTCCACCTAACTGATACATTCCTACATCAAAGGACACTCTGGTTCTGGTGGATGACTTTTGGAAAATCATTGCTAAGGTCTTTCCTTCCAATGGCCTTTCTTCTGTTTCGCCTGCTTTAATTTTACTTGCTAAATCAATGATGTATGAAACATCCTCTTTAATATCACAAATAGATAATAAACTATCCATTCAAATCCCCTCAATAAAATAAAATATTTATTATTAATATATATTAAATGTTATGTTTTCATTTTAAATCTAATGTCTCTTATTGTGGAGATTACCGGAACTAAAAAGAACAGATAAATGAAATTGCTTGAAACACGAAAATCTAAGATGTTAACGAGCATAGTCAATCCCATTATGATGAAAAATGTTGTGTAGGTATATTTTTTTTCGCTGATGGAAATTTTCCTTTCAAGGAAATTCCTGTGGTTTGCATACCAAAACATCAGCATGAAAAATACAAGCGTCAGAAAAATATTCAGTCCAAAAATGACTTCTGCCAGGAAGAATTTTGAATATGCTCCGATTATTGATGTTGTGAAAGGAATAAATGATATGCATGCCAAAAAGAAAACATTCAGCCATAGATATGGTATATTAAGGGTTTTAACTTTGATGAATTCATGATGATAAATCCAGAAACATGCCAGCAGAATAAAACTGACCAATGTAACGCCGACTGTAGGTGCTAATGACTGTATAAAAGCTAAAAAATCTCCTTCAGTTAATAGCTGTATTTCTGGAAGTGCCATACCGAAGATAAGTAATGTCATGACCATTCCGAAAATGCCGTCAGTAAGACCCAATAATCTTCCGGGATCAATGTCAACATCCCTTTCAAAAGCATTTAAAAAACGCTGATAATAACTTAAACGACGATTTACATTATTTAACTGTTGTATTCTTTCATCTATATCATCTTCAGGTTTTAATTTTCCTCTGGACTTAAGATACGCATATAACCTTTCCATTTTTTCAACAGTTTCCTCATCAGCACTGCTCTTAATATCTTCTATTTGTGAGTCTATCTGATTTTTTAAATCAATTAATTCCTCATACTTTTCCAAATCCTCTTGAGTCATCAAAACACCAAAAAGTTCTATATTAACTTAATTTATTTTTTAAATAATATAAAGATTTAAAGCATTTGAAAAATATATTTATAATCTAGTAGGTGATTAAATGAAAAGTGATAATATTAAAAAAGGGATTCAAAGAGCTCCACACAGGTCTCTTTTAAGGGCTTGCGGGCTTGATGATGATGACTTTAAAAAGCCGTTCATCGGTATTGCAAACAGTTTTACCGATATCGTTCCGGGACATATCCACCTTAGAGATTTGGTCGAATTCGTAAAAGAGGGAATCATTGCTGCTGGAGGTATTCCTTTCGAATTTGATACAATGGCAATATGTGACGGAATCAGTATGAATCACGAAGGAATGAAGTATTCCCTTCCTTCAAGAGAAATTATTGCAGCAACTGTTGAAAGTATGACAAAAGGACATGCATTTGACGGATTAGTTTTAATTCCAAGCTGTGATAAGGTAGTACCGGGTATGATAATGGGAGCATGCCGTGTTGACGTGCCAAGTATTGTCGTTACCGGAGGACCAATGGCTGCGGGTGAGTATAAAGGTAAAAATGCGGACCTAATTACTGTTTTTGAAGCTGTCGGTGAACATTCTGCAGGAAAAATCTCAGAAGAGGAAGTCTATGAAATGGAAAAATGCGCATGTCCTGGAGCAGGAAGCTGTTCAGGACTCTTTACAGCAAACACAATGGCATGTATTACAGAAACATTAGGGCTCTCACTTCCTTTATGCGCCACAACACATGCAGATACTGAAGAAAACAACCAGATGGCATATGAATCCGGAAAACAGATTATTGAACTGGTTGAAAAAGACATTAAACCATCAGATATCCTTACACAGGAAGCATTCAACAATGCGATTGCGATAGATATGGCTCTTGGAGGCTCATCAAATACCGCACTCCACATACCTGCAATTGCAAGTGAAGTTGACGGCGTTGACGTTGATTTGGAATTATTTGATGAAATCAGCCGTGAAGTTCCACATATTACATTAATTTCACCTGCAGGTGAAGATACAATGATGGATTTACATTTGGCCGGAGGAATTCCTGCTGTTTTAAAAACATTGGGAGACAAAATTAATACTACACCATTGACAGTTACCGGAAAAAGCATCGAAAAGAATTTAAAAGATGTTGAAAATAAAAATACTGATGTTATCCACACATTAGACAATCCATACCATGAAGATGGCGGAATAGCCATTCTTAAAGGTAATATTGCTCCAAACGGAAGTGTTGTTAAAAAAGGAGCTGTTGCAGAGGAATTGATGCATCTCAAAGGACCTGCTAAAGTATATCACTCCGAAGAGGAAGTGACAGAAGCAATATTCAATCATGAAATTGAGGAAAGGGATATTGTCGTTATTATCTATGAAGGTCCGAAAGGCGGTCCTGGAATGAGGGAAATGCTAAATGCAACATCCGCCCTTGCAGGAATGGGAATAAAAGATGTAGGTCTTATAACTGATGGAAGATTCTCCGGAGGAACCCGTGGACCTTGCATAGGACATGTCTCACCGGAAGCAATGGCATCAGGTCCTATTGCCGCTGTTCAGAATGGAGATATGATTGAAATAGACATTAAAAACAGATCCATTAATGTGGAATTAAGTGATGAGGAAATAGCTGAAAGATTAAAATCAGTCAAACATCCCGAAAGTAACGTTGACGGCTGGCTAAGCATTTATCAGAAACTGGTTCAATCAGCAGACAGTGGAGCTATCCTAAGGTAGTGTTAATGATGGATATATTAAAATACGAAGAAATAGACTTATCCGAAACAATAAAAAGATCAGAACAGGACGTAAATAATGTCCTTGATACCGTGTCTGAGATACTGGATAACGTTAAAAATAACGGAGATAAAGCAGTTAAATCCTATACTGAAAAATTTGATGGGGTGCTGGTTGAAAACCTGAAAGTTTCAGATGAAGAGATTAAAGAAGCTTACGAGACTTTGGATGATTCATTGCTAACTGCTTTAAAACAGGCCGCCCAAAACATTGAAAAGTTCCACAAAAAGCAAATCCCTAGCGAATGGGAAATTAAAGTTAACCCTGGAATTGTTGCAGGCCAAATCGTAAGGCCAATCAACTCTGCAGGATGCTATATTCCCGGCGGAAGAGCAGCTTATCCGTCTTCAATACTGATGACTGTGATTCCTGCTAAAATCGCAGGCGTTGAAAAGGTAGTCTGTGTAACGCCTCCTCAAAAGGACGGAAAAATTCTTGATGCAATTCTTGTTGCAGCCGATATTGCAGGAGCTGATGAAATCTACAAAGTAGGTGGAGCACAGGCAATCGGAGCCCTAGCCTACGGAACAGAATCAATTCCAAGAGTTGAAAAAATCGTGGGTCCTGGAAATATCTTCGTTACAGCAGCTAAAAAACTGGTCTACGGCCAGGTAGACATAGAGTTTCCGGCAGGCCCATCAGAAGTGCTGATTTTAGCTGATAAAAGTGCTGAAGCTGAATTTTTAGCAACAGATATTCTGGCTCAGGCAGAGCATGACCCTAATGCATCATGCTTTTTAGTGACAGATGACGAGGAATTAGCCAAAGAAGTTAACGAATATGTTTTAAAATTAACCAAAATCGCTCCTAGACGTGAAATCATTGAAGAGTCATTGTCAAAAAGTGGAAAAATTATTATCACTACTACATTTGATGAAGCTATTCATGTTACAAACGAATATGCTCCAGAACATTTAATCATAACCACAAAAGACGATGATGAAACACTATCAAAAATCAAGAATGCCGGATCAATATTTTTAGGAAAATACTCTCCAGTGGCAGCAGGAGACTACGGATCAGGAACAAATCATGTATTGCCTACGGGCGGTGGAGCAAAAATGTATTCCGGCCTTTCAACCGAAGCATTCATCAAAAAACCTACTGTTCAAAGGATTACAAAAGAAGGTCTGGCTGAGCTGTCCAAAACATCCGTTCCGATAGCCGAATATGAAGGATTTTTCGCTCATTCAGATTCATTCAAAAGAAGACTGGAAAAATAATCTTTTAAATGTGATTAATATGGAAGAGTTAGTGGATATGCGTGAAATGACACAAGAAGAAATGATTGAAGCGGGAAAAATGGCTGAAATCGTATTCAAACTGAATCACACTCTGCCGAACAGTGATGAATACAATGCCCTTTTGAAGGAACTGTTGGGCGATAATTTAGGTGAAAACAGTATGATTATTGCCCCAATATCCGGAGCGGCATTTGACCATATTAAAATTGGTGATAACGTCTTCATCAATTCCAACAGCCTTTTGATGGCAAGAGGGGGAATAACAATTGAAGATGAAGTAATGCTAGCCGCAAACGTTCAGCTTCTTTCAAATAACCATGATGAATATGACAGACAGGTGTTAATCTGCAGGCCTATTCTTATTAAGAAAGGATCATGGATTGGAGCCGGCGCAAGCATATTGCCAGGTGTTACAGTCGGAAAATATGCAATTGTTGGTGCCGGAGCAATAGTAACAAAAGACGTTCCTGATTATGCAGTTGTCGTCGGTTCACCTGCACGTGTCGTTAAAACACTAGATAAAGAAAAATTCGATTAAAAATTAACTAACCATCACTATATAAATTTTTAAATAAAAAAAGAAAAAGAGTGATTTAAAATCACTTAAATATTTACGGATGCCGGCAAGCTGTGGGTATTTCCGTAATCTATCATTATACTTACACAGATGTCCAACATTCTTGATGGTGAAATGTCAGCAACACCACCGGAATACACACCAACATAATTTGGAACAGCAGAATTTCTTTCAATCCATGATGAGAATCTGTTGCTCATATCAACATAATTTTCACGTGCAATGGTCTGTGAATTATCTCTTCCGCTTGGATGAGCAGCATATGAAGGATCTCCTACAGATATGGATGCATCAGAATCACCGCTACCGATTAAAGTAATTGATTTTGATAGAATATACAGACATTGTGCTTTTGACAATGAAAGTGACTGGAACTGTACCGGGAAATTACCGCCTGAACTCTTAATAGCTTGAGCTAATGCAGGAGCTTCGCTAACAGGAAAACTGCTTAAAGAAACTGATTTGGAAGGAGTTTCCTGTTGAACTTGACTGTCGGCAGTTGCACTGTCTGAAGAATCTCCATTAAACATTCCAGTGCCAAAGCCAACTAAAACAATTGCTAAAACTGCAATAGCCGCAATCAATACGCCAATGATGATTTTTTTAGTTTTATCATCACCTGATGAATTTGAAGAGCTAGGAGTATCTGAGACGGTATTCGGTTGTTTGATTTGATTTCCACAATGCTTACAAAATTTTGAACCATCATTTATTTCTTTTCCACATTTAGGACAAAACATAGAATACCTCATAACAATTTGTTATCTACTTATTAACTATGTTGGTCTTATTAAAAAAATGTTTTTAAAAACAATTCTAATAATGTCAACTTTTATTAAAGATTAATTATAGAATTAAATGCATAATGAAAATTTATTTTTATAACCTGAGGTGAATTAATTGCAAGGTTTATTAAATGATTGGAGAAGAACTAATTACGCTAAAGATACAACTCCTGAAATAGCTGGAGAAGACGTTACAATCATGGGATGGGTTCATGAAATCCGTGATTTAGGTGGAATCATCTTTGTAATCATCCGTGACGTAACCGGTAGAGTACAAATAACAGCACCATCCAAAAAAGTGGATGCTGAAATATTAGAAGAGTTAAGAGCTTTCAGAAAAGAATCCGTTGTAGCAGTTAAAGGTACTGTACAAGAAGCAGGAAAAGCACCTAACGGTGTTGAAATCATTCCTAAAGAAATTAAAATGTTAAACTTATCAAATCAACCTTTACCAATGGATCCAACCGAAAAGGTAAAAGCTGAAATTGATACCAGACTCAATTCAAGATTCTTGGACTTAAGAAAAGAAAATGTATCTGCAATATTCAAAATTAAAGGACAAATGTTCCATACCGTAAGAGATTTCTTTTATGGAAATGGATTTTATGAAATCAATACTCCTAAACTCGTAGCATCAGCTACTGAAGGTGGAACAGAACTGTTCCCTATCACTTACTTTGAAAAAGAAGCATTCCTCGGTCAATCCCCACAATTATACAAACAGATGATGATGGGCAGTGGAATGGACAAAGTATTCGAAATCGGCCAGATTTTCAGAGCAGAAGAGCACGATACCTTAAGACACTTGAATGAAGCCGTTTCTATTGATGCAGAAGCTTCATTTATGGATGATGAAGACATGATGAAAGTCTTAAACGATATGCTCGTCAATGTTATCGCAGACATCAATGAAAACTGTTCAGAAGAGTTAGAAATTTTAGGTCATGAATTACCTGAAGCTGACGGTGATTTCCCACATGTAACCTACGATGAAGCAGTTGACATCATCAACGCAAAAGGCGTTGAAATGGAATGGGGAGAAGACTTATCACGTGACGCTGAAAAGGCATTAGGAGACACTATGGGAGGATTTTACTTCTTGACCAAATGGCCTTCAGCAATCAAACCATTTTATGTAATGCCGTTTGAAGATGATGAAAAATACGCTCATGCATTCGATTTAATGTACAATAACCTTGAATTATCTTCCGGAGCTACCCGTGTTCACCAATACGATTTGCTCGTAAAACAAATCGAAGAAAGGGATTTAAACCCGGACGGATTTGGAAGCTACCTGAAAGCATTCGAATACGGAATGCCTCCTCATGCAGGATGGGGTGTGGGTGCTGACAGATTAACTATGGTGCTTACCGGATCTGAAAACATCCGTGAATGTGTACTCTTCCCAAGAGACAGACACAGATTAACTCCATAAGATTAAAATGGAATATGATATAGCTATTATAGGTGGTGGTCCCGCTGGAATGATGGCCGCAATTGCCTCCTCAGCAGACCTGAATGTAGTATTGCTTGAAAAGAATTCCTCTTTAGGTAAAAAATTGCTTTTGACCGGTGGAGGAAGATGCAATATTACCAACAACAAACCACTTAAAAAGCTATTAACTTTTTTTGATGAAAAGAATTTCTTAAAACACTCATTTTACACCTTCACCAATGAAGATTTATTTAATCTCTTTGATTTTGACTTTATTGAAGAAGACAACAACAGAATTTTTCCTGAAAGCGAAAAATCGGCTGACGTTTTAAACGGCTTGAAAAAGCATCTGGACAATGTTGAAGTGCGCTTAAATTATGAAGTCAGAAAAATAACAGATGATTTTATTATAAATGATGATATTAAGGCTAAAAAGGTCATAATAGCTACCGGAGGCATTACATATCCTCAAACCGGATGTAGCTTGGATAATTATTCCTTAATTAATGAACCATTAACCAAAATAAAATATGGTCTCTCACCGTTAATTACAAAAGAGGATTTAAGTGAAATAGCCGGAATTACCCTTGAAAACGTTGAATGCACATATAAAAAATCGCATGTTAAAGGCAATGTGCTGATTAGTCATGTTGGCCTGACAGGCCCCGGAATAATAGATTTGAGCAGTAAAATATCAAAGGACATGGATTATGATATTTTAGATGATAATTTTGATATAAATTGTCAAATATCCATTGATTTGCTTCCTGAAATAAGTCGTGAAGATTTAAAACTGAAATTTGATAATGATTTCTCATCAAAAGGAAAAACTCAAATCAAAAACTATCTTAAAGAGTATCTGACAAAAAATTTCATCGAATACTTCCTCAACAGTATTGATTTGGCATCTGATACCCAATTAAGCAGAATAAATAAGAAAAGTAAAAACAGATTAATTGAAAATCTTAAAAGATTTACATTTGAAATAGTTGACTTCAACAAAGATTTGGCCAAGGTTACAGTCGGCGGAGTTGACTTGAAAAACATCAATCCAAAAACTATGGAATCAAAAATAACACCAAACCTTTATTTTGCCGGCGAAGTTCTAGACCTGGACGGACCTACCGGAGGATATAATTTAAAAATAGCTTTTTCAACCGGTTTTTTAGCCGGGAAATCTGCAAGTAAATAAAAAAAGAATAGGAAAAATAACTTTATACATCAATGAAAGTTGATTTTTGAAGTTTCAAATTTATTCCTATTTCATCATAGAAATCTTCGATAGCCTTTTCAGCTTCTAATTTCTCTTCTTCAGTAGGATTCACGGAACCAATAGGATCCCAATCATCCCTAAAAATAACAGTAGCTTTCTCAGGTGACATGTTAATGATACCCATTAAAATAACTCATCAATACAAATCAATATGAGTTAACTTCTCTAAATGAAGAATAATACCAATTTTTCTATAAATAGATTCTATATTTTTTACAGCTTCGCGATGTTCTTCTTCAGTAGGATTTGCAGAACCAATAGGATCCCAACCATCCCTAAAAATAACAGTAGCTTTCTCAGGTGACATGTTAATGATACCTCACTTTAGTTAATTTAATATTATCTTTTATTTCATCACTAATAAATTTTATCAGAAATTCGCTATACACATCATCAAAATCACCCCTGAAATTCAAAGAATTAGAATATAAATCTCTTGCATTACTGCGAATTTCCTCAACAACCTCTTTATCAAAAACTCCTTTTGCTTCCAAAATCCAAAATTCATCATAACCACAGATTAACTCATAATCTTCATTTTCTATTTCTAAAATCTGAAAATTTTCACCTGAGGGAGCTGACAAGAATCCTTTAGGATGATTATGGATGCTGGCCACATTTTTGCCTTCAAAATGGCTTTCATATATCTCATCAAAAATTAACACGTCGAAATTATCTTCAACAAAACAGTATATGATTTCTCCAGTCTTATAATCGAAGAAAAGCATGCATTCATAAGGAAGATGGACGGTTTTTCTTCTAAACAAATCAACTAGCTTAACCGCTTTTTGGCAGAATTCATCCGGCAAATCCTCACTAGATATAGAAGGTATATCCCAGTCCACATCCAGATGACAATACTTCAAGAATTCCTGGTCTTTGAGCCTCAATTCAAACGGCAGCACAAATGCTCCTCTGTCATCAATTTTAAATGCATTAATAAATGACACCAGATATGTTTTTAAATTTTTTCTAATAGTTAACATACTAGTTAATTGATAAATAAACTATTTAAAATAGTCAGTTTCAACTGAAAACAATTTTACTTGCTTATTGTAATATTATAATCACTTTGAAATTTTTCAATGAGTAGGTCAAATACTAAAATATTTTAACTGTTTTTTTACATATACATATAATATGACAGACCAAATGTTTATGGGTGCATCAACTAAACAGGGCCTCGATATTGCCAATAGAAGTAGGGAGATTATCCGTGGTCTTATAGGTGATGAAATTAAAGATTTGAAACCTGCTGAAAAAGACATTGTAGAGCGTATAGTTCACTCAACAGCTGACCCGGAATATGCCAAGCTTGTCCATATCAGTGATGATTTTGTTGAAGAGGCAATGAAGTCATTGAGAAACAATGAAACCATACTTACCGATATTAATATGGTTAAATATGGAATAACACGCTATGAAGGAGAAGTTGAATGTTATATCAAAAATGAGGAAGTAAAAAAAATAGCTAAAGAGCATCAGATTACTAGAGCGGCTGCAGCAATCAGATATGCTAGCCAAAACGATTTTGAAGGAATTGTTGTTTCAGGTAATGCTCCGACAGCTGTTTTTGAGGCAATGGATCTATACGATAAAGGTGAAATTAACCTTAAGGCAATAGTTGGAGTTCCTGTCGGTTTTGTAGGAGCTGCAGATTCTAAAGAAGCCTTAAGAAATTCAAATATCCCTAATGTCATTACTGAAGGTCCAAAAGGCGGAACACCTATAGCAGTTGCTTGTGTAAACTCATTAATCCAACATTTATAAGTGATAAAATGACTGAAGAATTATTTAATGAATCCAAAAAGTACTTCCCTGGCGGAGTCAACTCCCCAGTGCGTGCGTTTAAGCCTTATCCGTTCTTCGTAAAAAGTGCCGGAGGCTGTAAGATAACCGATAGTGAAGAAAATACCTATATTGACCACTGCCTTGCATACGGTCCGTTAATACTTGGACATGCCGATCCTAAGGTTGTGCGTGAGGTATCAAACCAGATGACAATCGGTTCAGCATATGGCGCTCCGACAGAAAATGAGATTAAACTCGCAAAAGAAGTTGTTGACAGAATCCCTTCAGCAGAAATGGTAAGATTCTGTAACAGCGGAACTGAAGCTACTATGAGTGCTATCAGATTGGCCCGTGGCTTTACCGGACGTAACAAAATCATCAAGTTTGAAGGAGCCTATCATGGAGCTCACGATTACGTTTTGGTAAAAGGAGGATCAGGTGCAGCATGCCTTCCGGACTCAGCAGGCATTCCAACCGACACCACAAAAAATACATTGTCCGTTCCATTCAATGATGAAGAAGCATTAACTGATTTAATCGAAAAAGAAGGTAATGAGATTGCATGTTTAATAATGGAAGTCGTTATGGGTAATGTCGGTTGCATTGAACCTAAACCAGGATTTTTAGAGTTTGTACGCAAAATTACTGAAGAAAATGACATTGTATTAATATTTGATGAAGTCATAACCGGATTTAGAGCTTCAAGAGGTGGAGCTCAAGAGTATTATGGTGTCACTCCAGATTTAACAACATTAGGTAAGATTGTTGGTGGAGGACTTCCAATGGGTGCTTTCTGCGGTAAAAGAAAAATAATGGAGTTGATTGCTCCACAAGGACCGGTTTATCAGGCAGGCACATTTAGCGGTAACCCAATTTCTGTCCAGGCAGGATTGTCCACATTGTCACAGCTGGACGATAAGTTTTATAAGGATTTGGAAAGAAAAGGCAATTTCCTGAGAGGAAACATTGAATCAATAATAGACGATGAGCAGTACAACATCCAATGCGTAGGACTTGCATCAATGTTTCAGATATACTTGAATCCTGCAGAAGTTTACAATTATGCTGACGCTCAAAAGTCAGATACCGAAAGGTTCTTAAGATACTTTAGAGCTCTTTTAAAGGAAGGCGTCTTTATACCGCCTAGCCAATTTGAATGTAACTTTATTTCAAGCGCACACAGCATGGCAGATTTGCAGGACACTTCAGATGCTATTGAAAATGCACTTGCTGTGGCTTTTAAAAAGAAAAATAGATTTTAAGGTGTTAAAATGGTAGATTACAAAGAAATTGCATCATATGTCATCATCCTTGTACTTGTCCTGATTCTTGCTCAACACTTGAATGTGGTAGTTTCAGGAAGTATGGAACCAGTATTTTATAGAGGAGATATTGTTGCAATTGAAAAAGCCGATTTTTTTGGATTACATGAGTTTAATGCTAGTGAAGTTGAAGTGGGTGACATTGTAGTTTATAATGCGGAATGGTTTGAACAGCCAGTCATTCACAGAATTATAAGAATTGCAGAAATAAACGGCACGACGATGTATGTGATAAAGGGAGATAATAACAATCGGACGGATCCGTATTATGTGACCGCTGATCAGATAGAATCCAGAGTTCTTACATGGGGAGACACCCCTATCGTTATTCCATATATCGGTAATCTTTCATTATGGTTAAGAGGATTATGATTATCAAAAAGGTGAGTTAATGTATTTTGAAATAGAAAAACAAGCTATTGATGCTTTAAACAAAGCATTAGATCAATATGATGAAGAAATAGACAGGAATTTCCGTTTGGAATTTCCTCCAGACCCTAAACTAGGAGACCTTGCAAGTACAATAGCTTTCGCACTTACAAAGAAATTGAAAACATCCCCAAATCTCGTTGCTGAAGATTTGGTTTCCAAAATCGAAGTTCCGGAAATATTTGAAAAAGTTCAAAACTTCGGCCCTTACGTTAATTTCTTTATTGACTACTCCAAATTTTCAAAAGAATTGCTTAAAAGAGTCGATGAAAACTACGGACAGCTTGAAAAAACTGATGAAAAAATCGTTTTGGAACACACTTCCGCAAATCCGAATGGTCCTTTACATATAGGACATGTACGTAACTCAATTTTCGGAGATTCCCTTGCAAGACTATTGAAATTAGCCGGTCGTGAAGTCGAAACCCAATACTATGTAAATGACATGGGACGCCAAATCGCAATCATCGTTTACGGTATAACCGAAATGGGACTCAAAATCGAAGAGCAGGAAGGCGAAAAAATCGATGAAAAAATCGGTAAGCTATACTTTTTGGCAAACAAGGAAGTTGAAGAAAGCGAAAGTGCAAATGAAAAGGTAAGTGAACTTATACAAAAATATGAAAAAGGCGAAGATGAAGAGTTGAACAAGACTTTCGAGCATGTGGTTGAAAGCTGCGTATCCGGAATCAAAGACACCCTTCACAGAATCAACATTTACCACGACGACTTTGTATGGGAAGGCACATTCGTAAGAAACGGCGAAGTCAATGACCTTGTAAATTACTTTGAAAAAGAAGGATTCGTGTCACATGAAGAGGTTGACTACATTGACCTTACCTTCTACAATATCGAAAAGGAATTCGTGCTCAGAAGATCAAATGGTACATCCCTATACTCCACAAGAGATTTGGCTTATCACAGATACAAAGCTACATTAGGCGATACCGTTTTGGATATCTTAGGTTCAGACCATAAACTGTCTTCCAAGCAGATGAAAGTGATTTTCGAAGAAATCCTTAAAGAAAAGGCTCCTGAAGTAATATTCTATGAATTCATTACATTACCTGAAGGGTCAATGTCCACAAGAAGAGGAAAATTCGTATCCGTTGATGATTTGGTGGATGAAGCAATTCAAAGGGCAACAGAAGAAATCAAATCCAGAAACCCTGATTTGAGTGATGATGAAGTCAAACCAATGGCTGAAAAAATCGGAATTGGTGCTATAAGATTTTTTATTGCAAAACTGTCCCCTGAAAAACACCTGACATTCAAATGGGATGAAGCATTAAGCTTTGAAAGAGGCTGCGCTTCCATCCAATATGCACATGCAAGAGCATGCAAGCTACTTGAAAAGTCCGAAAAAGACATTTCTTCACTTGAAATTGCAGATGACTGGGTGCCAAATGAATCAGAACAGGATTTAGTAAGATTGATTGCTAAGTTCCCACAGGTTGTTGAAGACTGCGCCAACAAAAAAAGAGTTCACAACATTACCCAATACTGTCAGGACCTTGCAGGATCATTCAACAAATTCTACAAATCCCAGCAAGTTATCGGATCTGAAGTTGAAGACACAAGACTTATATTGGTTGACAGGGCAAAAACAACCATCAAAAATGCACTTGATATTTTAGGAGTTCCGGCTCCAGAAAAAATGTAGATGAGTAATTAACTCATCTTTTACTTCTTTTTTTATTAATTTTAGATATGATTAAATTAATAGTATAATAATAAAAATATAATTTAATTAACCATTCTATTAAAATAGTATAAGCATACTTCTTTATAATAAAATAAAATATTTAATATGTGTATGAAAAAGGTTAAGTTTGCAATTTTTCTATAAAAAGGAGAATATGAATAAAAATCATATCCTTTCAATCTAACCGTATGGTGTGTTTTTGCCTCCACAAAAAATCACATTATTGCATCATAGGCTGTCTTAAAATGGAATATAATGGATTAATTAACCTGAAAAATAATAAGTTAGAGAAATAAATCAAATAAATTAATTAACCACTCCAATATACACCTTAATCTCCACTAAAAAAAAGTATAGCATCATCGATCAAATTACTAAATCAAAAAATAATTTAATTATCAGAATTATTCCTATAATCAAACATGATATTATAAAAACACTTACTACCGCTAAAGCGACTTCACCGTCCATATTTTTATCCTTATTTTAATTTAAGGATAAAATATGATAAAAAATCATATTTTACCCACATCTTATAATTAATTTAAACCCTTTGGGGGATTTTTAGCCTCAACTAAAATTAGCATCACAGGCAAATATAAATTAATCCTTATTGCAGATAAAAAAAGGAAAAAATATGATTGGTTGAGATATTATTTTTAAACCATAATTTTCCTTTCAAGCCTCAACAAAATAAAATGCATCATCGACTTCATATTTTAAGAGATAATAAAATATAAAACTCATTAAAGCAATATCCTAAACTTTTACAACTAAATAACATATACTTTTAATTAATTCCCATACAAAAAGAATTTAAATATAATTAATATGGCCTTTGCCAATATTAACCATAATTAAACTCTTAAGTACCATTTTATAAAATGGTAAAACATAACCATGTTTTTTATACTAATTAAAAAGTATATTTTGGAAAAAAAATTGGAAAATGGAAAATATTAATTCTATTAATTTAAAATTAAGAATAATACATTTTAATTTTCGAAGGGAGTGAAAATACAAAATCAAATAATATAACTCTTAAACCAAACTAATGAATTTTTTATTAAACCAATTTCCACATCAATTTTCCAATCAAATGATATACCATAAAAGCCTCCACTACAAAAAAATAGTATCATCGGCATAAATCAATGAGAAACTGGAAAAATAAAACCTTTAGATTTAATTAAAGAATAATACATTTTAATTTTCGTAAAGGGAGTGAAAATACCAAATGAGATAATAACTCTTAAACCAAACTAACAAACTTTTTATTAAACAAATTTCCACATCAATTCCAATAAATGATATACCATGAAAGCCTCCACTACAAAAAAGTAGCATCATCGGCCACGAATAAACATGAATCTACCCCCATATTTAATAGAAAACATGATTGTTGATGAAATTAGATTAAATATCACAATAACTAAAAATAACAACCACATATTTCATTTAATTCAGTGCTAAACATTAAAATTCAATTTCAAGAATATAAAATTGACAAATTAATACTATAAAAATTTTTATTGAGATAAATTTACTAAATATCAACGAACACTTTTCAAATAGAATTATTAATGCAATTTAGTACTGAATATAAAAAACCTTCACTATAAAAGTATCATCAGTTACATGATAAAAACATGGAATTAAAATTATTGACCTATAAAATAGGAATATTTAGGAAAATATACATGTAAACTCTCCTTAAAACTAATCCTAAATATCCTATAATATTATAGATCATTAAAACCAATTTTTATCAATACTTCATAGTATCATTGGTCTGGAATACAGAATAAAGGATTGTTGATTGATAATATTTCATCAACAATCAAAATATTCTTAATTCTTTTATGTTTAATTACATCAGGGGATGTACTGCCTCAGCTATAAAAAAATAGCATCATTGGCAAAAATCCTATATAATAATATGAGATATGAATTGGATGAATACCTATGAAATAATTTTTATTTAAACATTTCATTATCGATTAAACCCAGATTAA
>NZ_JAFSNZ010000091.1 GCF_017447225.1 Methanobrevibacter sp.
GAATAAGGTATATATCATTTCTCGTACATCTTCAATTGTTAATCCTTTATCGCTAGTTGTGATGGCTTCATAAAGAATTTGCAGTTTTTCATCGTCTAATTCTGATTCAAGGCCACAATTACTATAATCAGGCATTAATCCGTCAATACCTTTCTCGTTATATTCTCTGACCCAACGTTCACCTGTTTTTCTATAAACATTCATAATTTCAGAAGCTTTTTTTATCGTATCGCCATTTTTAACCATTTTAATTAAATATGCTCGCCGATAAATATTGTACGAATCCTTATGTTCTTTTATAAGATCATTTAAGTCATTATCCGTTAAATGTTTTTCAATTTTTGCGACTTTCATAATTATTATATATGAACTTCATAAGGTATAAACTTTTCCAAAAAAACTATAGTTTATCATTATTTTGGTGTTTTATTGCTCAACTATTTTATTAAAATGATTGAAATAGTTATTGTGTTATATCAAAAGATTATTTTCCACAGAGATATTTATTTTCAAATACTCACCCACTTATTTTAAAATCCTTGTGATATGATTTAGGTTCCTATAAATACAATACATCCTTTTTTAAAATATTAAACAAAACAAAACAAGTGTTCTGGTAATTTTTATTAAATATAAAAGATTAAAATAAATATAGGAGGTAAAATATGAACAAAAAAATATTTACATTATTTACCTTGTTTATTGTTATAACAAGTATAAGTGCAGTATCTGCTTTTGATTTAGGAGATATTTTTGGTAGTGGAGATCAGACTGTAAAAATAGGAGGAATAGATTTTAATATTCCTGCAGGTTATAAAGAAGATTCTAAAAATACTTTCAATATGATTGAAGGATATATAGATGAAGGATATGACTTTGATGGAAAAGTCTACGTTAAAGATAACACTCAAGTGGGAATATTTGTTTATAATTACAGTTCTTCAGGTGCAGAGGACATTTTAGGCAATCTTTCTAATGAAACTACTATTAATGATGTAGGCGGTTTCATGGAATTTGATGACAATGACTATGTTTTCGTTTATTCAAAAGACAAATGCATAGTTATGGTTGCATCCAATGATAAAAATGTCATTGGCGACTTTATAATAGCTTAATTAAGCTATTATATTGTCATTCTGATAACAATCACTTGTTTTTTTCGCATATTTTTTTATGAACATACATTCAATGTAATTAGCATATCTTGCCACCAATCCCTTTTATATATTCTTCAACATATGCTTTGTCTTTTTTATCAAATAACGTAAGATTGAATGTGTAAGTTGATTTTGAATCATTGGTGGTGATATCGGTTATTTCCGCATCGATTATAGGATCAATGTTTTTAAACATTTGTATTAAATATTTTTCTTTACACTCTGAAGGGAAAATTACGCTTAAATCAACGTGCTCCAGCTTGAGGTTGTTTTTCTTCCATTCGTAAAGTTCACTTTCAGACATTATATCGATATGGGAAATATTGAGTGTGAGCTCTTCATCACCGGTATTTATGATAGTACTTTTTGCGGTAACTTTTTTCACGGTTCCAACATAGGTTTCCTGAGAATATAATTGTCTTAATCCAATCTCTTTGCCAATTGATTTTGTCAGAATGTTTGCCTTTTGTGTTGTCATGCTTATTGCCTTATCTGAACGGATTAATGCTTCTTCACGTTCATCCAAATGCTGTGCTGATTCAACAATGCTTTTTACAAAGTCTTCCTCAGCGCCATGTTCAATCAGATTGGACAGATATATGCTTTCATTTATCAATGCGTTTCTTGCGTTTCCCGTTTTATCATTGTTCTTTTGTATGGAATAGTAAAGATGAGGATTTTGAAAAACTATCCGACTTACCATGTCAAGCATCATACTGTAAACCGGACTTGAAAAGTTTCTTGACTCTTTAACATTTATATTCAGTTTCCTGATTGTTGAAGCCAGTGCGATAAATGAAAAATGAGTAAGCCCCTGAACGATACTCATATATTTGTCATGTTCTGAAGGAGTTGTCTGGACAATTTCACAATTTGATTTAGTCAAATACTCTTTCACACGGCCAATCCATTTGTCTGATCTGTTCTTGATTGGAGTCAATACGATAATCTGTCTTTCAAGTGTGGGAACCCGTGGACCGAACATTGGATGGCACGGCAATATTTCCACATTTTCAGGAGCGTATTTATCTAGGGCTTCTGCGGCTTCTGATTTAATGCTTGCAACATCCATCAGCAATGACCCCTCAGGCGCATGGGGAGCCACATCTTTAATTGTGTCGACCATAAATTCAATAGGAACGCAAAAGAGTATAATGTCTGCATCTTTAACTGCATCGATATTGTCATTATTATAATATACATTAAGTTTCTGGGCGATTTCATCTCCTGATATTGCATCACGGCTCGTTATTGTGATATTGAAATCATTCTTCAGGTGTTCCGCCATCCATCTGCCAAGACCCCGTGTGCCTCCGATAATTGTCATGTTTGATTTATCAGTCATATTCTACCACTAATTATTTTATTTGTTTATATTCTATTTTAATTTTGGGCTAAAAATCTAGTAAATCTTTTTTTGTCAAATCCAAAAATTAATTTTTTATATACGAATTAAAAGTAAAGAATTCATTGTGAAACTCCCAGTAGCAAGAGAATTATTTTTTAATTTAAATCAATACCTTTTTAATATTAAAAATCAAAAATTAAACTATGAAAAGGATTTTTGAATTTATCGAAAAATATTTTTTTATAGTAATATTAATTGCGGTTGCTATTTCTCTAGTTTACCCAAATTCATTTAAATGGGTTTTAAGTGAATATAATGGCATAAACATCATCAATTTACTTTTAAGCATTGTTCTTTTTACAATGGGGACCACATTGAAATTGGACGACTTCCTAAATGTTTTCAGAAATCCTAAGGAAATTGCAGTTGGAATTTCAGCACAATATGTAATAATGCCTCTTTTGGCATTAACTCTTGCAAGCGCATTTTCTCTTGATACTGCTTTGACTGTTGGACTAATTCTTGTTGGAACAGTACCTGGAGGAACCGCATCTGATGTCATTACTTTTCTTGCAAAGGGAGATGTGGCGTTGTCCGTTTCTTTAACTGCAGTTTCTACTGTAATTTCACCTATATTAACCCCAATAATAACATTATTGTTAATTGGCAATCAGATTCATTTCAATCCTGTAGGATTGTTCATTTCAATTGTTGAAATAGTGATTGTTCCAATTATTTTAGGTTTAATCTTGAATTACAAATTCCCTAATTTTTGTGAAAAATTAAAAGATTATTTGCCTACCGTTTCATCAATCGTGATTTGTTTAATAGTTGCGGGAGTGATTGGAGCCAATAAAGAAGCTATTTTAACTTCATCCACCATAATACTAATTGTTATTGTCCTACAATATATCCTTGCAATGTTAATTGGATTTGGAATTGGCCACCTTGCAGGAATGGACAAAAAACAGATAATAACCGTAGCTATTGAAATTGCATTTCAAAATTCAGGTTTGTCAACCAGCCTTGCAAAGACTCATTTTCCAGACTTATCTCAGGCAACTGTTCCTGGAGCGATTTATTCCGTCTGGCAGAATTTTGCAGGATCAATTCTCGCCTATGCATTCAGAAAATATCAATCCTAACGATATTCTCTATTTTTTTAGTAATTTTTACTGCAATAATCCATATCAACTATGAGGCATTGCTTTTGGAAATTTCGTTAGGTTTTCTTGTTGAGAAAAATACATTAATAAAAAATACTTAAAATTGTTTAATTTATAAAAAGAGATAATAATGGTGTTTAATAGCTTTTTTAAACACCTTTTGTTTTTTGGAAAACTTTGGCAGATAATTTTCCATGTATTGAATTAGAAAATTGTGAGAAAACTAATTCAACAAATTTAATTTTGGAGATTGTATTATTATTGACTAATAATGTTTGAAGCAATGTGTTTTTTAGGTTTACCTAAACTTTACATCACTAATAATAATGTAGTTAAAAGTAGTATTTAAATGTTTCTATTTTTTTAGGTATACCTAAATTTTGAAAAAATAAGATATCAGAATAATGCGACAGCATTATCCGATTAACTTTTATTTAATAATTTAACTTTCTTAGGAGAAAGAATAATCAGATTTTTTTCACTTGTACGTGAAAGCAATAAAGCCTGAGCACCATAACGAGCTCTCATTTGCTTAATTTTTTCTCCAGCAAGTTTAAAGTTAGCAGGACTTTCATTTTCAAGAAAAGACAAATCCAAAATAACAGGATTTTTCTCTTCGAGAACCTGATCGACCACATAATTAATATCATCAATGGTTTTAGGCCTGATTAAAACAATTTCATAAAAGGACTGTTCAGGGATGATAGGTTCAATATCATCGTATCTTGGTCTAGGACTGGTAGGATTACCCCCAAAACTAGGATTTTGTCTTGGACGAGGGTTGGAAGGACCAGGACCTTGATTATTCACTCCACTTCTTGGTCTGGATGAAGATGATTCATCAATTTCAAAGCCTAAACTTTTTTTAATAGTATCCATTAAATTCATGTTATTTACTCCTCTAAATAATCGAATATAGCATCTAATAATTTTGAAGCACCATTAGTGTAGACATCCTCAACAGGCAAATTAAATTTAGATTCAAAGTATTCAACATCAGTATCTAATCCGGCATTCTTTAGATTAATGGATAAACCAACAACTTTAGTCGGTTCGAGAGATTCAATAGCTTTAATTTCTTCTTCAATGCCTCTAGGTTCTCTGTAAGGATGGTTTGGTCTGTGTCCAACAATAACTGCATCAGGAGCAGCTCCGATTAAAATAGCTGCAGACAATCCTCTTGGGTGAGGATTTCCTTTTTCAGTCAAACTGGATTGACCTTCAATAAATATGATATCAGGATTCTTTTCAGCCTCAACATATTTGATTGCGGCCAAAATAGCTGCAGGAACATCCATTGCAGATAAACTGCCTGCTCTAAAATTAAAATCAGTAGGTTCTTCAAGACCCATTTCATCAGTAGATATGATAGCAGGAGTTAAGCCACGTTCCATGGCAGCAATTCCTAATTTTTTAGAAGTTGTTCTTTTACCGCACTCCTGGGATGTGCCCCCAACAAAAACAACAGGAGCTTTTGGAGTGTAGGAAATTTTAGGCAATACTTCGCAGGATTTTTCAGGTGCAATTCCTGCAAATTTTTCAACAACATCTAATCTAGGACTGATTTCTTTGATAACAACATTTTTTGCTTCAGCAAATTTAGCTAATGAAGGATTTTCTTCAATGGATAATGATCTGAATGAAGTAACTACATTTAATCCAGCATCAATAGCCTGAACAGCATATTTCAGTGCAGTTCCTTCAGCGCCAATCGGCAACATTATAACAAGGGACTTTGCGTCGCTGTCAATCAGACATTTTTCCAGACTGTCTGCAATAATATGACCGCAAAACTGCTTGCCCTGTTTTCTTTCATCATCATCAATGAAGCCAACTGTCTCAACACCTTCAAGATTGGAGAATTTTTCTCCTCCTCCACCACAGCCAACGACAATGAATGGATTTAAATCCTGAATTTCTTTAACTGAATCTACTGAATACAAAACTATCTCTCCTCTAACTTATAATTTATAACATCTCTATAATCATAAAATAATAACTTGAAAAATTTTTTTAAAAAAAAATAGTTTCAAAAATATTATATATTAATTATAATTATTATAGTTTCTAATATTAAAATATATGTTTTAAATAGAAAAATCTTTTTAATGATAATTTATAAAGATTTAATAAAATAATACTTGGAGTGGAAAAACATGAGAAAACCTTATGTTATACTAATTGGAAGTGCATCCGGGATTGGAAAGTCAACAATCGCATCTGAACTGGCTAAACAGTTGAATATAAAACATTTGATTGAAAGTGACTTTATTAGAGCAGTTGTTAGAGGAATTATAGGAAAGGAATATGCGCCGGCATTGCACAGCTCCTCATATGACGCATACAAAAATCTGAGAAACAAGGCTAATTTTGAAAGCTATGAAGACCTTGTTTCCGCAGGATTTGACGAACATGCATCATATGTTATTCCGGGACTTGAAAAAATCATCCAAAGAGCAATTACAGATTATGATGACATAATTATTGAAGGAGTGCATTTGGTTCCGGGACTGATTGACATTGAACAGTTCAGAGATTATGCCGAAATATATTTCTTCGTTCTGAGTTCTGATGAGGAATCCCACAAGGAACGTTTTGTAAAACGTGCAATTCAGATACATAGGGGTGGAAAACAACTTGATTTCTTTACTGAAAACAGAATAATCCATAACCACTTATTGCATAAGGCAGAAATCAACAATGTTCCAATAATCAAAACCGAAAGCATAGATAAAAGCATAGAGCAGATATTGACGATTATCAACAAGTCCTGCACCAATATCAAACTGACCAACAGCGTGGAGGAACTGGAAGAGGTTATTGATATCATCATAAACCAGAATAATGGGAAAATAGAAAAAATTACTTACAGCCTTAAAGGATTTAAGGATCCTCTGGTGCGTGACGTTAAGGTTTCAGATTATGATTCAGCAAAAAGATTTATAGACAATATTGATAAGAATCCTAATGTTAAAGAGGACTTGAAGAATCTGTATAATCTTTCTAAATACAGGGAATTCCTTATTTGCGCCGCCAATAACGAAACAATTGAAAAAATAGAAAAAGAATTATCAGATAAAGGATTTGTATACAATGAGTGAAGAAGAAACAACTGAAATTAATGAAATGGTTATCAAATGTCCGGCATGTGGTGTTGATGGAATTGCAACATCAATAATGAAAGAAATTGAAATTCCTCATTTCGGAAAGGTTCTTGAAACGACAATCCAATGTGCAAACTGCGGATTTAAGCACAGTGACGTGATATCACTTGAACAGAACGACCCTGCAAAATACACATTAGGAATTTCACAGGACACATTATCCGTTAGAGTAGTGCGTTCACAATCCGCAACTGTCACTATTCCCGAAATCGGAGTTAAAGTGGAACCAGGTCCAAAATCAGAAGGCTATGTAACTAATGTGGAAGGAATCCTTACCAGATTTGAAAGTGCAGTTAAAAAAGCGTTGCAGCTATTTGAAGATGCTGAATCACAAAAGAATGCTAAAAACACATTAGCTGAAATTCAGGAGCTGATTAAGGGTAACGGTACTGCCACATTAATAATTGATGATCCTTTCGGTCAAAGCAATATCGTCAGTGATGAGGTTATCATATCTGAAATCCCTGAAGATGAGTTAAAAGAGCTTAAAACAGGATTTTCACATATTGAAGATAAATAATTAAAAAAATAAGTAAATGGAAGAATATTATTCTTCTTCCTCTTCTTCTTCGGTTGCGGAAAAGCTTACAAATGAGTCTTCTTCTACAACATCTTTTAATTTTAATGTTTTTTGAACATCCATAGCTAAAGCGTTACAATCTGCTTTAATAGCTTCTAAATGTAATAAAATTCTTTCTTTTTCTTGATTGATTCTTTCGATGTTTGTGTATGGGTAAGTTGATTCCTTAAGCATTTCATATTCAATTGTAGTGTAAGGATAATCGTTTAATTGTTTACATACATTTTTTAAAACTTCACCTAAGAATTTGTTCATTTCAACTTTTACTCTTTCCCTAATCATTTTGTCGTCATCGAGATTTTCTTTCATTAAACGAACAACTTCAGCTTTAGCGAAAGGTAATTTTTCTTCATCTTCATCGATGAACTCTTCATTTTGGTTATTAATTTCTTCTTCTGACATAATAATACATCCATTATTTTTAATTAACAATATTGTGCAAAAACAATCAAGTTTGTAAAAAACTTATTATTACATCAATACCATTTATTATATTTATTAAAAGTCTTATATAAAAGTTTCCTTTATTTTACATATATGACTAATAATTCAATATAGAATAAGTGCAAGTAGTAAAATAATTAGGTATAAAATCAATAATTTTGATACTTGAAAAATTTTGAAAAATCGTTTAAAAAAAATAAAAATAGGTAGCTTAAATGCTACTTTAAACTACCTTTTCTTTAAAATATTTGAACCGCAAAATGCAAGTGAAATCAAAGATATGACCATCAATAAGCCAATAGGAATTCCAGTTTCCTTCATTTCAACACCAGCTTTTGATACCATGTCCAAACCATCATGAACGAATTCATTTTCTTTAAATTCATGATAGAGACCATAATCAAATATGTTATCCGGAACAAGAATATTTTTAATAATATCCACAACACATTCAACATAATTATTATTCAAATTAAAATCGAATGTATCGGAACTTGCTGAAACCCTATTATTAGCCAAACCCTCTTTTGCAGCAACAGCATTTAAATGAAGTGAGGTTTTCTCACCATTGGCCAATGATTTGATATGCCAGACATGACTTGCATCATCATAGTCGCCTGATGCGGCGAAAGCTGATTTAAATAATAATGAGTCATCCATGAATTCCCTGACGCTGATATTTCTTGCAGTATCTGGGCCGTTATTCGTGATTTCTATGGAATATGAAATCAAATCGCCAACATCGTATTGCACTTTGGAGACTGTTTTTATGATTGACAAATCAGCTGCGGGACTTACGGAAATAGATTTTTCAGCCCTATTGTTATTCTGATTATAATCATATTGGGCTCCTTTTACAGAAGCAATATTTGTAAACTCACCAGTCTTATCCACACGGCAGATAATTGTTAGCTGTACAGTCTTTTGTGAGCCTAAATCGCCAATATACCATGTTCCTGTTGTTGAATATGATCCATCGCCCTGTGCACGTATGAAGGTTAATCCTTCAGGCAATGAATCAATAACAAATACCTCTGATGCATCGCTAGGCCCATTGTTTTTAACGATTAAAGTCCATTCAACCAAATCCTTATAGTTAGCTTTTGTCTGATTGACAAGTTTAGTTATCTCCAAATCACATGCCAAATCTACACTGACTGATGATTCATCCCTATTGTTATCCGGATTAAAGTCATGCTCCTTAGCATTTGCAGTTGCGATATTTTTAATTTCACCTATTGATTTGACTCTTGTTGTCAAGTTCAAAGTCTGAATTTCACCAACTTCAAGGCAGCAGAATTTCCAGTATCCGTCAGAATAATATCCTTTAGAAGCCACATAATCAACGAATTCCAAACCTTTAGGAAGAATATCCAGGATTTCGATTTCATTAGCCTTATCAGGACCGTTATTCTTAACAGTTATAGTCCATTTTACCAAATCATTATAATTTGGAGATGAAACGTTTGATACTTTGGAAATCTCCAAATCAGCACAAGGATTAACTATTACTGATTTATTATCTTCACTGTTTGATGAGTTATAATCGTATTCATTAGCTGTAACGTCAACAACGTTGGTAAAATTACCTGTTTTATTGACTTTAGTAATGATTTCAAGATTAACGACTTCACCAACACTCAAATCACCGATAAACCAGATGTCATTTATATAATGGCCTTTGCTTTCAGTTGCACGAATCAGCTCAAAGGCTTCAGGCAATGCTTCATTTACCCTAACACCACTTGCATTATCCGGACCGTTATTCTTAACAATGATAATCCATTTAATGTTTTCGCCATAGTTAGGATTAGGATTGCTGACTAGTTTCACAATCTCCAAATCACTAGCCAAAGGAACATTTATTGATGAATTTGCCCTATTGTTGGATTTGTTATAATCATATTCTTCACCTGAAACATTGACATTATTGATAAATGTTCCTGTTTTATTAACGAATGTGACAATTTCCAATGTTTTTGATGAAAATGCATTTAATGATCCGACATTCCATTTTCCATTGGAATAATTACCGTTTACACTTTGAATAATCAGTCCTTCAGGCATGATATCATCAACAAAAACACCTGATGCATTATCCGGACCGTTATTTCTAACGACAATTGTCCATTTAATCAGGTCATGATAATTTGGAGTTGAATTGTTTACAGTTTTAGTGACTTCCAGGTCCGCAGCTTTAGGAACGGATACAGATTTGGATGCATTGTTATTTCCAACATCATAATCGTACTCGTTAGCTGAAACATCAACCTTATTTACAATAATTCCTGTTTTGTTGACTCTAGTTACAATGTTTAATGTTGAACTTTCACCATTAGCCAAATCACCAATAGTCCATACTCCATCAGAATAGCTGCCGACAGATGCATCACAAGAATCTAAAACCAGACCAGAAGGCAAGACATCACTGACATTAACGCCGGTTGCATCATCAGGACCATTATTTCTAACCATAACAGTCCATCTGATTAAATCTTTGAAATTTGGAGATGTATTGTTAACTTCCTTAATGACAATCAAGTCAGCTGCTTTTGGAACATTAATGGATTTGCTGGCATTGTTGTTTGAAGGATTATAGTCATATTCCCTGCCGGTTACAGAAACTTTATTTGTTAGTAAACCTGTTTTATTGACCAGAGTTACTATTTCAAAAGTTTCAGATTCACCATAAGCCAATGAATCTATCTTCCATCTGTCTGTACCGCTTTTTATTATCAGACCTGAAGGCAACATATCAGTTATAACAACATTATGAGCAGTATCCGGACCGTTGTTTTTGACAGTTACAGTCCATTTAACCAGATCCAAGTAGTTTGGTGAAGAATTATTAACATTTTTAATTATTTCCAAATCAGCTGAATCCGGAACAATAACAGATTTAGATGCATTATTATTGCTCATATCAATATCATATTCATTGCCTTTTACAACAACCACATTTTCAATTGTTCCAGTCTTATTAATTCTAGTTACGATATTTAGTGTTGCACTGCCACCTTTAGCCAGATTACCGATAGTCCAGACACCATTGGAATAACTGCCGACAGATACACTGTAAGAATCTAAAACTAAACCTGAAGGCAAGATATCACTGACATTAACGCCAGTTGCATCATCAGGACCAATATTGCTAACAGTCACAGTCCACCTGATTAAATCACCGAAATTCGGAGCAGTGTTATTAACGGATTTTACAACAGCCAAATCAGCGGATTTAGCCACATCAATGCCCTTTGATGCGTTATTATTGGAAGGATTATAGTCATGTTCTCTGCCTATGACAGAAACATTGTTGATAATAACGCCAGTCTTATTAACTAAAGTCGTTATTTCAAAACTTACGGATTTTCCAACATTTAAAGACCCTATTGTCCATCTTCCATTATTATAATTGCCTGTAGTGTCCGTTACAATTAAACCAGAAGGCAACATATCCTTTAAAACAATGTCGTGTGCTACATCAGGCCCGTTGTTTTTAACTACTATTGTCCATTTGACCAGATCACCGAAATTAGGAGAAGTGTTATTAACTGATTTTACAACAGACAAATCGGCTGCTTCAGCTACATTAACAGAATCCTCTGCATGATTGTTGGCCATATTAATGTCAAATTCATTTCCTTTAACATCAGCAGCATTTATAATAGTACCTGTCTTGTTAATTCTAGTTACAATATTTAAAGTTGCACTGCCGCCTTTAGCCAGATTACCGATAGTCCAAACACCGCCAGCATAACTGCCAGCAGATACACTGTAAGAATCTAAAACTAAACCTGAAGGCAACACATCACTGACATTAACACCTGTTGCATCATCAGGACCATTATTTTTAACCACAACAGTCCATTTAACGAGATCATTAAAGTTAGGAATGCTATTATTAACTGATTTTGAAACAGCTAAATCAGCAGCCTTTTCCACATTAATGCTTTTTGATGCATTATTATTGGAAGGATTGATATCGAATTCATTACCTTTGACAGAAGCAGTGTTTTTTATAGAACCTGTTTTATTGACAAGGGCGACAATAGATAAAGTTGCACTACCTCCATTAGCCAGATTACCAATAGTCCAGACACCTTTAGAATAGCTTCCAACAGAAACACTATGTGATTGCAAAATTAACCCTGCAGGCAACGCATCACTAACGTTAACTCCTGTAGCGGCATCAGGACCATTATTCCTAACAGTCACAGTCCATTTAACCAAATCACCGAAATTAGGAGCAGTATTATTAACTGATTTTACAACAGCCAGATCAGCAGCTTTTGCCACATTTACTGAAGCATCTGCATGATTATTGCTTTCATTGATATCGAATTCATTGCCTTCAACACTGACAACATTCTTAATAGTGCCTGTCTTGGTAATTTCAGTTACAACAGTTAAAGTTGCACTGCCACCTTTAGCCAGATTACCAATTGTCCAAACACCATCAGAATATCTGCCAGAAGAAGCAGAAGAAGATTTTAAAAGCAGATCTGAAGGCAACACATCAGTGACGTTAACGTCTGTTGCATCATCAGGACCATTATTCCTAACAGTCACAGTCCACCTGATTAAATCACCGAAATCTGGAGAAGTGTTATTAACTGATTTAACAACGGACAAATCAGCAGCTTTTACCACATTAATCGTTTCTGAGGCTTTGTTGTTTGAAGGATTATAATCATACTGGGAACCGTTTACGCTAGCCGTATTTTTAATGGATCCTGTAGCGTTGACTTTAGTGATAATTTCTAAAGTAGCTGATTTTCCAACATCCAAAGAGCCCACAGACCATTTTCCAGACACATAATTTCTTGGAGGATTGATAACAATTAATGCATCCGGCATGACATCTGTTACTACAACACCAGTTGCCCTGTCGGGACCATTGTTTTTAACAGTTAAAGTCCATTTGACCAAATCACCATAATTCGGATTTGTGACATTGGCGGTTTTTGTTATTGCCAAATCTGTCGCATCATTTACAGTGATTTTTTGACTGTCCTGATTATTTGTTATATTCCAGTCAAACTCATTTGCAGTGATATTTGCTTTATTTGTAATGTCACCAGTTTTATTTATCAAAGTAGTGATTTTAAGAGTTGCACTAGCACCTTTAGCCAAATCACCTATATTCCAGACACCACCAGAATAGCTTCCATGAGAAGCAACAGCAGACCTTAAAAGCAAACCTGAAGGCAACACATCACTTACATTAACTCCGGTCGCATCATTCGGACCATTATTTGTTACAGTTAATGTCCATACAACCAAATCATGATAATTGAACTGTTCATCACTGCTTGTCTTTTTTACACCAACATCAACTTTTGGTGTTACCACAAATGTTGTTTGGTTTGTGATTGCCTTATAATAATTATCCTCAAAATGTGTAGCGGTTAAAGTATAAGTTCCAGGTTTTAAATCAGCTAAAACATCATTAACTTCACCAAGATAACTGGATTTTAAAGTATTATTATAAACAACAGTGCCGTCAGAGTGTTTAACTGTCAATAAGACATCAATATTGTATTCGCGCGCATCCTGATACAGTTCACCACTGTTTGTAGCTCCTGAAACCGGAGTTTGACCATCGACCTTAATGTTTCTGTTTAAAGCCGCATTGTAAATTGCATTTGAAACAGGCAAATAGTTATATTTCGCAATATTGTTTCCACCAAAGATTATAGCTCCAATTTCTTCATTTTCACCATAATATATATCGTTTGCATAAACTGGAAGTGCATAAACCCAAGCCTGATTTTCAGTCA
>NZ_JAFSNZ010000092.1 GCF_017447225.1 Methanobrevibacter sp.
AGGGATGTTAATGCCAGTATTAATATCCTCGACAGAGGTCTAGAACTCGTAGGGGCTACGGGGCAGTAAAATTTCCAAAATAATATACAATATATTTTTTGGTTTGCGAATCCCCGCCCTCTACAGGGCGGGGAGGTTCAAAGAAAATGAGGGTTATGATACGATTAATTACTTTACAAAACATCCGCAGCTATCAAATGAGCTGATCGATAAACTGATTGAAAAAGAAATTTCATTGATTGGCGTAGATTTTGCTGGAGTTAGAAATGGTGCTGAACACACTCCAAAAGACCAATACTGTGCAGATAATGGTGTATTTATCGTTGAAAATCTCTGTAATCTAAAAAAATTACTGAAATATGATAAATTTGTCGTAAACACGTATCCTATGAACTTTTCAGATGTAACAGGACTTCCATGCCGCGTAATTGCTGAAATGTAAAAAAAGGCAATGGTTATTGTTGATAGTTTTCACCATCAACGCATTCATTCATCAATGAAATTGGTAAAGGTAATCTCTTCATATTCCGGTTTTTCAATTCCGGATTCTGATGCGGCCTTCTGTGAATTTAAAAGGTAAGCAAAGTTTTTGGCCAAGGTTCTCATTGTCTGAAGGCCTTCCAAATCCTTTTCCACATCCTCTGCTGTATATCCGTGGACCTGATTCCAGTACTGTGAACTGACAACATGCATGTTTGTCATTAGGAAATACTGGTTTAACCTTTCAAATGCTCCTGAAGCACCTCCTCTTCTGCAGGATACAACTGAAGCTGCAAACTTGCCGGTAATTTTAGATTTGTCGATACTGAAGATAAATCTGTCCATGAAAGATGTAAGTCTTCCATTGGCTCCACCGTAGTAAACCGGAGACCCAATTATTATTCCGTCGAATTCATCAAATCTTTCAGCTGTTTCATTCACTAAATCATCATACACGCATCTTCCATGAAATTGGCATCCGAAACATGCAATGCAGTCTTGCATAGGTTCTTTTCCTAACCAGAGTATTTCACTTTCAATGTTATTTCTTTCAAGCTCAGAACAAACCTCTTCCAGCGCACGGTTAACGCATCCTTCCTCATTAGGACTTCCGTTAATAAGTAATATTTTCATAATTTTCACCCTGAATAAAAATATTTTTTTCATGATTTATAAAATATAATCAAAAAGTATTTTATAATTAAAGAATCATATATGTAATATGAGTATGATTTTTTCATATGCTATTTTATAGGGCTGGTAGCTCAGATGGTAGATCGTCGCCTTGGCATGGCGGAGGCCCCGGGTTCAAATCCCGGTCAGTCCACTTTAATTTATTTAATTAATTTAAATTGTGATTCAAATATGATGTTAATAGCTCAAAACCATTTACAGCTAATATTGGAAGTTGGGATAATGCTGTTTATCCTGATGGTTTTTGTCTTAAACCTAATTCCACTATCATTAAGTGTTGTGACATTTTTATCCCTATTTTTGGCAGGAGGTTTCACTCTTCTTTTCGGAGCGGATATCGCATTGCTTGTTATATCTTCAAGTCAGGCGGAATTTACGCATCCATTTGGACCAATCGCTCTTATGGGAGCAGTCACTGCTTTGGCATCGCTGAAGGTGATGAAGAACTCGGGAGTGGATGTGCGGCCGCTTAGAAGATTTGTAGTTTTATTCATTGTTGGTATTACAGTCTTCGGTGGATTAATGCACAGGTCTTTCCTGTTGTTATGGATTTTAGGATTATTCATCGGTTATCTTATGATATCCAAGACTTTCAGGGAAAAATCAATTCTAACAGCTAGAAGAATCTTAATCTTTTTAGGTGTGGCTGTAGCAGGATTTTTGGGTTTGGAAGTTATTTCAAGAATATCTGGAATGACAATCTTTTCACCGATGTTGAGGCTGTCAAGGCTTGAACAATACTCATTGTCAAGTGTAAAAATGGTATTGAATAACATTCAGCTCATAGGTCACAGCGGAAACGCATCCTATTGGGGTGCTGAAGGAACAGCCTTTGCTGAAGGATACATCACACTTCCTATGCAACTGGTATTATTTTTCGGTTTGCCTTTCCCAATGTTTTTCGGTGTACTGGTCAACCAGAAAGATACAGTCGACTATATGCTTCCTGGAATTATGGGTTACGGATTTGATTTCGGATATTTAGGACTTATCGGTTTAATCGTATTTGTTTTAGGTACAATTATCATTGGTTTAAAAATATTAACAATGTACCGTGAGAAAAGAGAGAAAAACAGTAAGAAATACTTAGGTAAGGAAGTATTATTAATCGGTGCATTATCTGCGTTTTCTGCACAGGCTTTAATCGGTTTATTCATATTTAACAGGACTATTAACGGTACTGCATTATTGGCATTCATGTTCTTGGGATGTGTAATATTGGCTAATGCAGTCACTTTAAAATCAAGAACTTAAATTTATAGGGAGAGTATAAAATGAAAGCTTTAATTTTATTAGGTTGTCCGGAAACTCCATCTCAAACTCCGATGGCAGTTTATGCTTTTGATAAATTAACAAAACTGGGTTATGATACAACTATCGCTGCCAATCCTGCAGCCGCAAAACTGGTTAAGATATCAGACCCTGAAGGATATTACAACCTCAACATCGTTGATTTGGAAAGGACTTTAGGTGAAGTCCAAGCCGGAGATTACGATTTACTGCTAGGTTTTGTCCACAAAGATGCGGCAGCAGCATTTTTCGTAACATTTGACCAAATATTAGATACCAAATCAATTGCATTAGTATTTGAAAGAGACCTTGATGTGGTCGGTCAGTTTGTTGAAATGATTGAAGAAAGTGGAAGCAAAGCTAAAATATGTGCTGTCAGAGCGTTCCATAATCCTTCACCAATTAAAATTAACCTAGATAAGGCATTAAAGGAGTTGGAATAAAATGTCATTTTGTTTAGATACATATCTTCAGCAATCAGATAACTATGAAATCCATGCTTCCAAAGCAGGTTTTAAAGATTGTGCTATGATTATCCGTTTTAAAGCTGATGAAATCGTTTATGTCAAACCTGGCGATCAGGTATTGGGTGTTCGTGTTATAGGAATCCCTCCAATTCCAATCGGAATCGATGATGAGAAAGGAACTGTTTTCATTCCATATACAAAACCTTGCCACGGTACTTCCGTTGTAGAGCTTCCTATTGATGAAGAAGAAATAGAAAACATCAGAAAAATGAATACTCAATAAGTGATCATATGCGTTCTACTGTTGTTGGCAGTTATCCTGTAGAAATCAAAGAGCCTTCCACAACTAAAGATAAGGTGCTTAAGATTTTCGGGTCTTATGATCCCTTTAAACAGTCCATTAAGCAGTCCGTATTTTCCCAGCTTGATGCGGGTGTTGATATCATATCTGACGGTCAGGTAAGGGGAGATATGGTTTCCAGTTTTTCCAAATACATTCCCGGATTTAAAATTGAGGAAGGAAACACTTTCATTGTCTCCAAGATAAGAAAACCTACCGGTGAAATTTCCGTTAAGGATTTGCTCTATGCAAAAAAGCTGATTAAAGAATATTTTAATGGAAATGTCCCTGAAGGTAAGGGAATTAAGGGTATCGTTACAGGTCCATCAACTATCATTCATTCATCCAGAATCACTTCTTTTTATAAAAACAAGGATGATGCAATCATTGACTTGGCACACAGTCTTAAATCAGAAGTCGATGCCATTGAAAAAAAGGTCAGTCCGGTTTATATTCAGGTTGATGAACCTTTCTTATCAACAGGCATGGTAAACATGAAGGTTGCCCGTGAAGCCATTGACATATTGCATGACGGTTTGAGTGTTCCTCTTGCTATGCATGTCTGCGGAACTATTGATGGGGCATATAAGGACCTTGCAAAGTTCAATGTTGAAATTTTGGACTTTGAATTTGCCGGAAACAATGTGAATATTGATGTTTTGGAAAATAATATTGGCCTGTTCAAAGGCAAAAAGATAGGTTTCGGATGCATTGATTCCGCTAAAAATGAAGTGGATTCATACAAGACTACTGAAGATCTGATTTCCCGTGGAATAAATATTGTCGGTGAGGATAATATTCTTTTAGATCCGGACTGTGGTCTTAGGAGAGCTCCTATGGATGTTGCTTTTGATAAATTAAAATTAATGAATGATATTAAAGATAAATATCATTAATCTCATTCGAGTTTAGACACGTCCCATGTCGCAGGCCTGTGAATATGGCACGTACTTGTTTTTTTCCAATAGCAGTTATTGCATGAAATGCATTTGCTTACCGCCTCATCATCCATTTGCCAGTCAACCAAAAAGCTAGGGTCGGCCACAAATGGTCTTTGCATTGAAATGAAGTCAATATTTGTTTTGTTCAGGATTTCATTAATCTGTGCTTTGCTGTTTGCTCCACCACCTAAAATAACAGGAATATTCACATTCTTTATTATTTCATTGCAGGCTGATATCAAAGGATTTTTGTCTTTCCTGACTCTGGATTTGAATCCAGGCGGAGTCCTGTCCTGATACTCTTTTGAAAAGAACTGCGGAGAACGTGGCATTGTAATCTGAAGGCTGTCCACGCCAAACTTTTCCAGCAATTTAGCTATTTCAATTGTCTCTTCCAATGTCATTCCATCAGCCTGAATATCAAAAGCGTTCAGTCTGCAGTTGATATGCAATTTGGTGGTTTCTTTTATGACCTTAATCATCTCAAGCACGATTCTTAAACGGTTTAAAGTGTTTCCACCATATTTGTCTTCTCTTTTGTTGAAGTATGGGTTGATGAATCTTGTCAGGAAGTAATAGTTACCTAAAGCTATCTGAACACCGTCAAAACCTGCATAATCAAATTTCTGACAGGCCATGATGAAATCTGTCTGTATTTTTCTGATGTCTTCAATAGTGACATCATCAACTGGAATATTGTGGTCTGCATGCTTGTTGAACTGCACAAATCCTAGCTGTGCAAAAATAGGAACATCATAAAGATGCACAAGGTCAGTTAAATCCTTTGCTTCACGTACAAACTGCTTAAAATGTATTGTTTGTGAATATTTGGAAAAAACGTCTCTCGGATAAAGTGATATCAGTTCTGTTATTATCAAACCAACACCGCTTGCAGCTATATTTTCGTAACGATTATAAATTTCCGGTGTCATATTGCCTGATTTTTCTCTTTCGGATTCCCATAATCCTGTTCTTACAATACGGCTGTTAAGATTAAACTCCCCAAATTCACAATAATCAAATAAGTCTTTCATGTGAATATTTAAGTATAAATTACTATAAAAAAGTATAATATAAATTAATTTTAGATGATTGTTATGGCCGATTTAACTTTTAGAAATGCGTCCGAAGAGGATGTTGGATTGATTTTGGAATATATCAGAAAGCTTGCCGATTATGAAAAAAGACTCGATGAAGTTATTGCAACAGAAGAAGAGCTGAAAAAATGGATTTTTGATAAAAATCAGGCCGAAGTCATTTTCGCTTTGGAAGATGGAAAGGAAATAGGTTTTGCACTCTTCTTTTTGAGCTTTTCAACTTACATTTCCAACGTCAACCTGCATTTGGAGGATTTATTCATTGATCCTGAGTATCGCGGAAAAGGCTATGGTAAGGCATTGCTTAAGAAATTGGCCAAAATCGTGGTTGAGCGGGGCTATGGAAGATTTGAATGGACATGCCTCAGCTGGAATCAGCCAAGCATTGACTTTTACTTGTCATTAGGAGCCAAACAGATGGACTGGAACGTTTTCCATCTGACTGGTGATGAGCTGAAAAAACTTGCAGAGGATTAATTCAGGAGTGGTGTTAGTATTAACTGGAAGCTGAAGAAATTTGATGAGCTTACAAACGATGAGCTCTATGATATTTTAAAGTTAAGGTCAGAGGTCTTTGTTGTCGAGCAGGACTGCGTTTACAATGATTTGGATGACAAAGATAAGGTTGCTTATCATCTCTTTTTAAAGGATTCGGATGAAATTGTTGCGGTTTCAAGAATTCTGCCTGAAAATGTACGATTTGAAGAGTTTTCTATTGGCCGTGTTATCGTTAAAAAATCTCACAGGGGCAGGGGACTGTCTCGAATCATGATGAACATGGCAATTGACTTTATAATCAATGATTTAAATCAGAATAAAATCAGACTTTCTGGTCAGGCATATCTTAGTGATTATTACATAAGTTTGGGCTTTAAAAAGGTTTCTGATGTCTATCTGGAAGATGGTATTGATCATTTTGAGTTTTTGTATGAAAAATAGAATGTTTCCCTAAAATGTGTTAGGGAAAACTTAACGATATTCGTGTTTAAAGTTAGGGTCATATAGCTTGGAAGCTGTAAAATCACCTGGGTCTAGGACATCACCAACTACAATCATTGCAGTCTTTGTAATATTGGCTTCTTTTACTTTTCCTGCAATATCCTTGAGGGTTCCTCTAATTATTTCCTGGTCAGGCCAAGTTGCTTTTTTGACTACTGCTACAGGTGTGTCTTCGCTGTATCCTTCAAGCAGTTCATCGACAACCTTGTCAATCATGGAAATTCCTAAAAAGATGCACATTGTGGCCTGATGTTTTGAAAAGCTTCTGATACTTTCAAGCTCTTTTTTAGGTGTTCTTCCGGCAGGACGGGTGATAATTACACTTTGTGAAACTTCAGGAATAGTCAGCTCGGCTTCAAGCACACTTGCAGTACCGAACAGTGAACTTACTCCAGGAATTATTTCATATTCTATGTCATACTTTTTCAGTTCCCTAATCTGTTCGCCTATAGCGCCGTAAATTGCAGGATCGCCTGTATGGACACGTGCAACAAGCTGGTCTTTTTTCATTGCTTTTACAATAATGTCTGTAGTTTCTTCAAGATTCAGATAAGCGCTGTTATGAACTTCACAATCATCTTTTCTAGGATTTAAAACTTCTTTGTTAACAAGAGAACCGGCATAAATAATAACATCTGCCTTTTCAATTACTTTTCTTCCTTTGACTGTTATTAAATCAGGGTCTCCAGGACCTGCTCCAATAAAAATAACTTTTCCTGTCATGAATATTGATTTATTTCAACTAATATTTAATTATTATTAAGTTGAAATTCCAAGTTGAAGGCAATATTGCTTTTAAAAATGAGTTAACTTTATTAATATTAAAGATAACCTAAAAACATGGACAATCAAGGTTTTATATCAGTGGAATTTTTATTTTCACTATTTATAATATTAATTGTGGCTACTGGATTGCTCGTTTATTCACAAAATACAATGAATTCAAGTTTGAATATTGAATCCAACTTTAACCATAGGCTGATTCTTGATAATGTGGCAAATACAATCAGTGAAGTTGATTCAAATGGTGAATTCTATTCAAAGTACTTGAAATTACCTGTAACCGGTAAAAATTATGTACTGACACTGGAAAAGAATAAATTAACAATTGAATATGACAATAAAAAGGGAGAACAATACGTTCCTTTCATAGATTCTTATTCAACTTATAAAATGTATCCTGGTCGCATTTATACAATTGAAAAAACGCATGAGGGGAAAATACTGATAACATGATGATAGACAATAGAGGACAGATTAGTGCGGAATTTCTATTGCTGGTAGGCTCGCTGATTGTGGTTATGTTAATAGCGCTGTCATTTATTGCATCTGAAAATGAATTATCTTTGGCAATGTCTGCTGCAAGAAATGGGGTTAATGAAGGCAGTTCCTTCGCATCCAGTGCAATTTATCCGATGGAAACATTTGAAGATTATTCAAGAGCAAATAATCTGTTAGTGATTCCGTCATCCGTAGAAATAATTAATGTCAGCTATACTGATATGGGTTATGATTCAAATTTCGACAAGAATAGAATTCAGTTTAAGGTTTATGCACATTCCTCAAAGGATCTTGATAAAAAAGAGCTGGACTCAATTGGGGATAGAATTAATTATAACCTGAGAAAATCCATTGCATTGACATTTGAGTCAACCAAATCAACAAACAAACTGTACAATCCAGTCTTTTCGCCCCATTATATTTTCACAACAGCAAATGTTAAGTGGGTTTAAAGGTAAAATAGTAATTGGTGTTAATAATGGAAGATCGATTTGAAAAAGGTATGAGTGTTTTAAGAATAACAAACAAAGACACAATTGAAGATATTTTCAAACAACTGGAGGATATAGCTCCTGAATTGGGAAGATTTATTGTTGAGTTTCCTTATTCTGAAATATATACTCGCAAGGAAGTTGACTTGAAAACCCGTGAATTATGTACAGTTGCAGCCCTAACGACTCTTGGAACAATCCCTCAGCTTAAAGATCATATCAATGCTGCTTTGGCTGTCGGCAACTCTCCAGGTGAAATTGTTGAAATAATAATGCAGATGACCGCATATGCAGGTTTTCCAAAAGCCATCAATGGAATAATGGCTGCCAAAGAAGTCTTTGCCGAAAAGGATTTGCTTCCGGTGGAATGATATTAATGTATAGTGATGATGAAAAAGAACAGTTGATGAAGGATTTAGAGGAAATGGAATCACTGAAAGTTGACACGGGTGATGAAGGAAAGATTCTGCAGGAAAATTTGATTGATTTTATCGAAAATGGAAACGGCGACAAGTCAGATTTGATTTTCAGGATTGAATTATACACATACGCTTTCAAACTATTTTCACGTAAAGAAGTGAAATTAGATAACAATCAGTTCTATGTCTACTTAAATGATTCTATTCTGGAATATGAAAAAATCGAGTTAATAAAAAAGGATTTGGATAAATTTGAACTGGTGATTGAAGCGGTTGAAGATAATGGTGAAATATTGATTAATCTGGTTTTCACATACCATTACTAAATCTTAAATACTTCACGTGCGTTGTTGGTAGTTATGCTATCAACACTTTCAACATCCATATTTTTTATTTTAGCTATTTTTTTAACTGCATTAACCACATTAACAGGTTCATTTCTCTCTTCTTTTGTCATGGCCAAATATGGACTGTCTGTTTCAGTCAGTACATGGTCAAGTGAAATCTTTTCAATCAGGTCCTGATGGGCTTTTGAGTAGCACAGCATTGTGGAAAAGCTCATGAAATAATTGTCTTTGTCCATTATTCTTTTTGCAGTCTTTAAGCTTCCGCTGTAGCAGTGAAATACTACATATGGGATGTCATCATATTCAAGAACCATGTTCAATGCCTTTTTCTCACAGTCTCTAACGTGCATTAATAAGGGCACTTTATAGTCATTGGCTATTTCAATAAAGCTTGTAAATATTTCCCTTTGCTTTTCACGCAAAGCCTTATCTTTAACATAAAAGAAATCCATTCCGACTTCACCGATTGCCACAATATTGTCTAAATTGTCGATTAAGTGCTCCTGTGCTGATTTCAGTTCTTCATCAGTGCAGTTTTGTGATGAAACAGGGTGGTATCCAAATGACGGATAAATGAAGTCTTTATACTCTGAACATAAATCAAGTACGCCTTGGTTGCTTTCATAACCGATGCCTGACACGATTACTGCATCCAGTTTTTCCTGTGCTCTTTTTATAACCTGGTCTCTGTCAGAATCATATTCTTCAAAATCAATGTGGCAGTGTGTATCTATCATGTATTATACTCCGAATCTGCGTTCTCTTGCTTGGTATGATCTTATTGCTCTTAAAAAGTCTACTCTTCTGAGTTCAGGCCATAATGTTTCACAGAAGTACAGTTCAGAGTATGATGATTGCCATAGGAGGAATCCGCTTAAGCGCTCTTCTCCGCTTGTTCTGATGATGAGGTTAGGGTCATCGAGCCCTCCGGTGTATAGGTTCTGGCTGACTAAATCTTCATCAACGTCATCAATTGAGATTTTTCCGTCCTGAACGTCTTTAATTATCTTTTTAAATGAGTCAATGATTTCCAGCCTTCCATCATATCCGATTGCCAAGTTTAAAAATTTTTTATTATAATTTTTAGTTGCTTCTTCAGCTTCTTTAATGGCTTCTTTTACATCATCCGGAAGTAGTTCTGTTCTTCCGACAACTTTAACCCTCACTTCGTTTTTATGTATTTTTTCATGGTCGACCAGTCTTTTGAAATTGTAGATGAAAAGTTTCATCAGTCCTTCAACTTCCTCTTTTGGCCTGTTAAAGTTCTCGGTTGAAAATGCATAAGCAGTAATTATTTCTATTCCTAACTCAATACTCCAGTCCAAAACTTTTTCTAATGTGTCTGCTCCAAGTTCATGTCCTTTGATTACGTCTGTGTTTCCCTGGAGCTTGGCGTATCTTCTGTTACCGTCCATAATGATAGCCACATGTTTTGGCATCTTGTTTGGGTCCAAGTCCCTTGAAATGTACCAGTCATATATCCTATAAAGTATATTTTCTCCCATTATCATTACCTGAAGTTGTTATTAGTTTAATGTATGTAATTTTTTGTTCTTAAATATTAGCTAATTTGTATGCTAATTTAAGACTTCTTAAATACCCTTGTGTATTCTGGTCACGGCTTGTGTCAATGTATATTTTGTCTATTCCGAATGTAACTGCTCCACAGCTGGGCCAGGAATTAACCAGAACAAGACTTCTGAATATTATATTTCCTATAATGCCGTTTGGAGCGATAATTACATTGCAGTTATCTTTTATTGCCTTTTCAATTAGAATATAGTGATTTTTAACTTCAAAATCAGTGTTCTCTTTAATCAGTTTTGTCAGCTCTTCGCTTTCATCTATTGATTTGGATATCTCTTCACTTCTGCCGTAGTCACCTTTTCTACCTGATGCCATAACGGCTATTTTTGGTGTTTTTGATTGCTTTTTGAGAAATTCTCCACAGTGTATTGCAATTTTCAGTTTATCTTCTATTGTTGCTCCTTCATCAATGCCTACCGGTGTCAGTAGAAATTCGACGTCTTTTCCGTTGATGTATGTTGCTCTTGAGATGTCGTCGAATATTTTGTTCAATTGTTTCATAACACTTGATGCGGGAAGTGATCCCCTTACAACGCCATCAACATCATCATTTAAAATGGCTTTAACCAAATCATCATCATTTTCTGCAAATGTGATTTCTGCATCTTCGTGTTCTTTTTCAAAGAGTTTGCATGCTTTTAAAACATTTTTATTTTCGCCGAGTCCGATTGTAATTTTTGTCATTGCTTTATTGTTTTGTTATTTTATAAATAAATATTATTGTATATTGTTCATTTTTTTCCAATTGTACAAAAATGTACTATCTATTTTTCCTATTTATTAAGTTAAAATTATTTAAATTGAACATATATGTACAATTAGTGCTTAATTTTTAAAAATACGAATTAAGTTTAAATATGATGTGAATTATATCTATTGTTATGAACGAAGATGAAATTCTAAACTCATTAGGATATGTGATGGCTTCATCATATAGGCTTAATGTAATAAAATATATTGCAAAAGGGGTGAAAATACCTTCAGATATTGCTAAACACATTGGTGTTAGAACAAATCACATATCCAATGTTTTAGCCGACTTAAAAGAGACTGGTCTGGTCATCTGCCTTAATGAAGATGCTCATAAGGGAAGATTATATAAAAATACCGAACTGTCTTTGGAAATATTAAAATATCTGGAAAATATGGAAAAATAAAAAAATAGAATCATGATGATTTGTTGAAATCATCAATCGCTTCATCTACTAATTCAATAACGCTTCTGCTCAAATCAGGATATTTATCACTAATTGCAACAGGAATATTATCACAATAAACTACTTCTAATCCCGCTTCAATGGCATCTTTTGTTGCCACGTCAACTGCAGCAGCTTTCAGTTCAGTCAACATTACATCAGCTTTATCCATATACTTGGCCATATCTTCTTTTAATAGAGGCCTGTTGGATAAATGTGCAGTAGTTCCTACAATTTCACAGCCATATTTTTCTTCAAGGTATGATACAAGCTTGTCTTTAACCTCTTCAGGAGCAGTTGTCGCAAACAGAACTTTTTTCTCGGAGATGTCTGCTAATGGTTTAGGCCTGAACACTGTTGATATGACAGTTGCATCAGGGTTTATCTCATTAACAAAATCTTCAATTTCTTTTATTTTTTCTGAACTTGTCATAGGCTCTTCACACATTGTCAGAATAACAAGGTCTCCAAGACCAATTCTGTATGGTCCGAAATATGTGGTCAGATTGCTTATTGGCTGGTTGGCTCCTATAAGTGCAATTTTTCTGTTGGTCTTTATTGGGGGAATTGCCGCACCGCTTCCTTCAAAAATAGCGAATTTGGAATCGACTTCATTTGCAAGCTGAGCGCCTTTTTTCATATTGGTTAAAAAGACTTCACCTGCCATCCCTCCTCCGCAGCGTCTGCATCCTATGGTCAGAATTCTGCTCATTAAAGCGTCTTCCCAGTGATCGCTTGCCGCATGAACTCCTTTTTGTGACTGTTCCAGTAAGAATTCAGCTGAAATTTCAAGCTCTTCACCATGAACTATTTCAGGCTCTTCAGGTCCTCCTCTTCCCATAGCTATTACGCAAGGCTCATATCCATTCTTATCAATCAGTCTGGACACAAATCCTGAAACTGCCGTCTTTCCGATACGTTTTCCGGTTCCTAAAATGGTGATTGAAGGCTTTTTCATCACATCATATTCGCTGTGAGGTTCGAATTTAAAGTCGGGACCTTTATAGGTTATTCCTTCATTTAAAACTTTACATGCAATCTTAAACCTTTTAGGATAATCAAGGATTGGTTCGTCACTCAAATCCATCACGGTATCGATGTCATATTGCCTAATCATGTCGACAATAATATCATAGGGAATATCTTTATCTTTAGCAAACTGAACGGGAACACCTAACTTTTCTGAGTATGACTCTTCAGTGTCATCCCTCAGCTTTTCAGTTCCGCCTATAAAAACAACAGCGGAAATATCAATATGCTCTATATTATTTAAAGTATCAATAGCTTCTTTTGTAACCGGCAGATAATGCTCACCGTCAACAAGACAAAGCATTTTCGTTAAACTAGTCATGGTTAAATATTTTGAAGTTAAATTATTTAATGGTTAAGGTAAAAAAAGTTTAAAAAAAAGAAAATTAAGCAACGTTAATTTCTTTTTCGGAACGAGTAACTAAATCTGCTAAAGAATTGCATACATTGTCAGGTATGGAGTTGTTGTCTTTATCAGCAATTATTTCGGATATGATTTTGCAGAGAACAAAAATAGCATGTTTGTGTTCTGCTTTAGTCTTGTGGATGTGGTGAGGGCTTATTTTCAGTGATATGTATTCGTTACAGTCGTTAGTGATTTGATCGTCTTCCGCTAAATATTTTAAAACATAAACCAAAAATTGATGTAATTGTATCATTTCATCTTTATACATAATTATCTAACCTATCATATGTTAATTAATTCGGGTTATAACTTGAATTAATTGATAATTTTTAACCTATTTTATTATGAATATTAATAATATTATTTTTAATCATATTTAAAGATGAGCATTTTTGTAACCTATTTCATATAATTATTGTGTTAATGGCGTTGTGCATATCTTTTTAGGCTAATTAGTGATTAACCTTTTTTTAGTTCAAAAAATGAAAGTTATTAATATTATATTATATAATAATTTATTAGTAATTTAAAAAAAATGATGTGATAATTTGAAAGCATTTGATTTTTTATTAACAAAAAGAGAAGAGAAGCCCAGAAGCCAGGGAATTACCATGGTTCTTGATAAGGGTTTAGGTCTTGAAACAGCTGAAAGCCTAATGGACATTTCAGGTGAATATGTCGATTATCTGAAATTCGGCTGGGGAACTTCAATCATTCACGATGAAGACATTATCAAAGCGAAAGTTGAAATGTATAAAGCTCACAATATCACCCCATATACCGGAGGCACATTGTTTGAGCTGGCTTTCATGAATGATAAACTTGATGATTTTTTCAAAAGAGCTCGTGAATTGGGTTTTCCGGCTATTGAAATATCAGACGGTTCCACAAACATATCTCATGAGGATAAACTGGATTCAATAAGAAAAGCCAAAAGTGAAGGCTTTGAGGTTTTATCCGAAGTAGGAAAAAAAGATCCTAATCTTGATAAGGAACTTACATTGGATGAGAGAATTGAGCTTATGCGCTCAGAACTTGATGCCGGCTCTTCCCTAATCATTGTTGAGGCCAGGGAAGGCGGAAAAAATATTGGAATATTTGACGCTTCAGGAAACGCCAAGGAAGATGAAATCGATTATATTTTGGATAATTTCGATGGAAGCAAGATTTTATGGGAAGCGCCTAACAAGGACCAGCAGGTGTTCTTTATCTTAAAATTGGGTAACACAGTTAATTTAGGCAATGTTTCCAGTGATGATATAACTTCTCTTGAAACCTTAAGACAGGGCTTGAGGGGAGATACTGTAGGAAAAATTATTTAGAGGGTAATATTTTGAAAAAGAGAGATATAAGCCAAATCAATGAAAAAATTGATAATGGTGAAGCCAATATTTACACTGCAGAGGAGTTTAAAAAGCTTATCAAAGAGGATAATGCTCCCAGTTTTGATGAGGTCGATGTTGTCACAACAGGAACGTGCGGTGTCATGAGCGGAACCGCAGCCATTTTAAATTTCATTGTAAGTCCTCCCGGAGAATTTATTAAAGCGGATAAGGTTTATCTGAATGGTGTTCCAGCCTTTGCAGGGCCTTGTCCAAACGAATGGCTGGGAGAAGTCGATGTAATTTTACATGGAACAACACATTCGATTGATGACGTTAACTATGGTGGAGGATTCCTTTTAAAGGAAATCATGGAAGGAAAAAGTGTGGATGTGCGTGTTGAAAGCGTTGATGGAAAGGTCATTGAAAACACAATCACCCGTGATGACATCAACAGGGCTCAGATAATTGGCTCCCGTATGGCTTTTAAAAACTACACTGCATTTACAAATCCTGGAAGTGAAGAGGTATCTTCAATATTTGCCGCAACTCCACTTAAGGGCAATCTTTCAGGTCTAACATTTTCAGGATGCGGAGATATCAATCCTTTGCAGAACGATATTCCGCACAATGTTATTAATACCGGTAAAAGGGTGCTGTTGAATGGTGCTGAAGCATATATCTTAGGTGATGGTACAAGGTCAAGTCCTCAAAAACCAAATCTGATGCTTTCAGGGGACATGACCCGGATGGATCCCTATTATTTCGGAGGATTTAAAACAGGTCAAGGCGGTGAAATCTACAACACTATAGCTATACCAATTCCTGTATTAACCGAAGAAATTTACAATAATCTGTTAATTCAGGACATTGATGTAAGCATTCCTGTAGCTGACATTAAAGGTCGTCATTTGCCGTTAGGTGAAACCAATTATTATGAGCTGTGGAAGGACTATGATTTAAGGCCAAAGTATGACAGGCAAAAATGTTCATCATGCAGCGAATGTGAAGCGGAACTGGTATGTCCTACCAATGCATTTTCAGATAAAAGCCTGGATTTAAGCCGCTGTTTCGGTTGTGGAATGTGTTCCAGCTTCTGCAGCCATGATGCATTTGATATGGATACAGGAAGCGTTGATATAAAAATCAATGAAAAAGAAGTTAATATTCCTATTATCTGCAGACAGTCAGACAGGCTTAGGGCTAACAAGTTATCACTTAAATTAAAGAAAATGATTAAATCAGGCGAATTTAAATTGTGAGGTAAGTTAAATGACTTCAAAACAGAATATTGACGACTCACCAATAGATTTTGCAGAACAAATCATAAGGGATGTAAAAAACTCAAAAGAGGATGGGGTTTTGAAATGCGTGCAATGCGGTATGTGCACATCAACATGTCCCGCCGCAAGACACTCAGACTATAATCCCCGAGACATTATAGAAAGGGTTCTTGACGGTGATGTGTCAATTTTGGATGATGATTTGATTTGGAACTGCTTTTACTGCTACACCTGCCACAGCGTGTGTCCTGTTGGGAACAGCGTATGTGAGGTAAATCAGATATTAAAACAGATTGCAATATCCAATGAAAAGGGATACGATAAGCTATATGAATATATGGGCTTTGCAGATTCATATTTCACAGCAGCAATCGGAGCAATCCCTGAAATATTTTTCGATGACATTGACCGTGACGTTCCGGGATGGAGAGACTTCAGAAACAGTCTCGGCGAAATCAGGGAAGAGCTGGAACTTGACCCTCCACTGATGCCTTCAAAAGAGGTAATAGATGAAGTAAGTAAAATTTTAACGATTACCGGATTTAAAGCAAAAATTGAAAAAATCAGAGCTTCTCAGGAGGTGGAAAAATGAAATCCATTCCGGATAAGGATATTCTGCTTTTCAGAAGCTGTCTTGTAAGCGTAGAATATCCTGGAGTCGAAGCATCCACTAAATTTGTCTTCGATAAATTGGGAATTGACTATGCAATTTCAGACAAACAGACCTGCTGTACTGGTTTGGGTCATTATTCAGATGTTTTTGACCAGGTTGATACATCAGCAATCGGAGCCCGAAACTTCAGGATAGCTAAAGACCTGAACAGGCCAAATCTTGTGATGATGTGTGCAACATGCTATGCAATCAACAAGAAATCCGTTAAACTGTTAAATAAAAAAGATGATTTGAGAGACCATATTAACAGGCTATTTGAGGATAATGATTTGGAGCATTTGAAATATGAAAAGGATGATTTAAAGCCTACAGAAAACATTTTCCATGTAGTTGATATTCTATATAATAAGATTTCCGAAATTCCTGACCATATCAAATATGATTTGAGCGAATATAAGATAGCTTCCCACCACGGATGCCACTACTGCAAGGTGCACTATGAAGACACCATCGCAGGATTCAGGGACCCAAATATTATTGATGAGCTGATTGAAGCATGCGGATGCAAGACAATCGGCTGGTATGACCATAAACGTGCTACATGCGGAACCGGATTCAGGCAAAGATATTCCAATCCTGACCTCTCATTTACGGCAACTGCAGATAAGATGAATGCATTGTGTGATGAGGAAGTTGAGATTGTTGTTCATCTATGTCCGAACTGCCATATTCAGTTTGACCGCTATCAGCCGCTGATATCAAAAAGGGAAGGCAGGGAATTTAAGGCAATACACCTGAATATTGCCCAGTTTATCGCAATCGCGATGGGCGGTGATTTCGATAAAGTTATTGGTGTCAAGGCCCATACAACACCAATAGATTCTGTTATTAAAGAGTTGAAGGAGGTTTCCAAATGAGAGATGATTTGAAAGTTGGAGTGTTTTTATGTGAATGTGGAGGAAATATCTCAGACATTGTTGATTTGGATGAAGTCAGAGCCTCCTTGGATGTTGAATTCATTGGCCAGTTTGAAAACTTGTGTTCATTGAACGGCCGTAAGATTATTCGTGATGCAATATTCGACCATAATCTGGACAGGGTTGTTGTTGCAGCATGCTCACCGATAAGTCATGAAAAGACCTTTCAGGATTATGTAAAGCCTCTAAATCCTTATCTGATGGATATGGCAAATATTCGTGAACAGTGTTCATGGGTTCACTCGGACAGCGAAAAGGCAACCCAAAAGGCAATTACCCTAATCAATGCGTCAATAGAGAAGGTAAAGCAGTCTGATGCAGTTGATCCGATTTTCTGCCAGACTCCTGATGAGGTTGCCGTAATCGGTGGGGGAATCGCAGGTATGAATGCAGCTCTATCTCTTGCAAAGCAGGGAACAAAGGTTACCTTAATCGAGCAGTCTCCATCAATCGGAGGGCACATGGCAAAGATAGGTAAGGTATTCTCACCTGTTAAAATAGCTGAAGAGTGCGGAATGTGTCTTTTAAATCCTATATTGAATGAGCTTGTATGGAACGAAAACATTGAGGTCATAACCAATGCAAAGGTAATTGAAGCCGAAAGAAGGGCAGGAACATATAATCTGATAGTTGAAAAGTCTCCCCGTTATGTTGACACTGAAAAATGTATAGCATGCGGCAAATGCGCTCAGGCATGTGAAGTTGAAGTTCCTGATGACTGGAATGACGGTCTTTCAAACAGAAAGGCAATATACAGGCCATTCGGACAGTCATATCCTGAAAGCTATGTTATTGATATGGATAACTGTACAAAATGCAGCAATTGTGTTAAAGTCTGCAATATGAGAGCTATTAAGCTCAGAGGCAGACCTGAAAGAATTCCACTGCAGGTTGGTTCAATTATTGTGGCAACAGGCCATAAGCTCTTTGACATGAACAAAAGACCGGAATATGGCTACACAAGATATGATGATGTGATAACACAATCAGAACTTGGCCGTATAACCGGTGTGAACGGTCCAACAAAAGGAAAACTCCTAAAATCAAATGGTGAGGTTCCAAAAAGAGTAGTTATGATACAGTGTGTAGGTTCAAGGGATGAAAAGCCTGACGGACACAGGTACTGTTCCAAAATATGCTGTACAGTCGCTCTTAAAAATGCAAATATCATCAAGCACAAATATCCCGAAACGGATGTTGTAATATGCTACACTGATGTCAGAACCCCCGGAATGTTTGAAAAGTACTATAAGCACACTCAGGAAAACGAAGTAAGGTTCATCAGAGGACGTCCGGGAGAGGTTGTTAAAAAAGGAGACAGTTTCATAGTCAGAACTGAAGATACTCTGAAAGGCGAATTCATTGAAATCGAGGCGGATATGGTTGTTCTTTCAACTGCAATGGAGCCTTCAGACGGTACTCGTGAAATTGCTGAAATATTGAATATCGGTACGACTGAAGACGGTTTTATCAAGGAATCCCATCCTAAAATCAAGCCTGTTGCAACAGATGTTCAGGGAATTTTCGTCTGCGGAACAGCACAGGATCCTAAAGATATTACAGAATCAATAATGCAGGCAACAGCATCCGCATCAAAAGTCTCAGAATACAATTACGGCGGTGTGGAAATCGAACCGTTCATTGCAGAAATCGACAAGGAGAAATGTATTCTCTGCGGTGACTGCATAAGCCGCTGCAAATATAAGTCAATGAGTATACAGAACGAT
>NZ_JAFSNZ010000093.1 GCF_017447225.1 Methanobrevibacter sp.
CACTTTTTATTTTTGCTTTTTCACTCCTAATTTTACTAAGAGGAATGTCTTTATTGATTAAAATATTTCGTCCCATACTATTATATTATACACAAATACTATAAATATTTAATGTCTAGAACTATAATTGCGGGATTATACTTTTTCCCAATATTATTCATGTATTTCAGCTCAGGATATGTTTTAAAGATTCCTACGCTGATTGTCATTTCAACAGTCGTTATTGTTGCGGTTATCATATTTTTCATTGGTGTTCTTTTGCATGTGCTTCAAAAGCAGCATGATGAAAGGTTCCACCATCATTTACTGTTATTGAGTTTAAATAAAGACGATGATGAATAATTTGGGGGAGAATTTGTATGGCTGGCGAAGAATATTACATTGAGGATAATGATTTGGTAGATTTGCTGAAAGACGTTTTGGGCGATAAAATCACCGATGATGATATTGAAAGGATTTTAAAGGCAAGTGAAGATGGTGAAATTACTGAAGAGGATTTTGATAATATTGTTGATGAAATACTTTCCAAATCCAAAACAGATGATTTTTTTAAAACTCCGGAACCCCTAGTTCCTCCAAAATCATCAGATAAAAAGGAATTTGTCTATCTGTCAACATCTCCGGATACCTGTCCTGTTTGCGGAAGTGCCCTTTTGGATGATTTTTACTGTGCAAACTGCAACTTAAAATTTTCATTTGTCTCTAAAGAGGGGAAAAATTCCCAATAAAAATAAAGTTTATATATAATGAAAAAGTAATATTTTATTATCATTATTCATTAAGGCTCTTTTTTGCTCTCATAATGTAAATTGTTATTTTCTTGTCCGACAGTTTACTGAAAAGAGACTTATTGACAGCGATTATTATTTAATTTATTATATTTATTAGGTGAAATAATGGCAATTTCTCAAGGAAAATCAACTAGAAGTCCATCCGGTGCAAGAAATGTTGCAAACCGTGGAAAAAGGAAATCAGAATTAGGTAGAGATCCAGCTGAAACTAGAGTAGACGACAAAAACTTAAGAAAAATCCGTACTCGTGGCGGAAACGAAAAACTCAGATTAGCAGCTGCTAACAAAATCAATTTAACCGATGTAAAATCCGGTAAAACCCAACTTACCGATATTTTAGGAGTAATCGAAAACAACGCAAACCCTAACTACGTAAGAAGGAACATCATTACCAAAGGTGCTGTTGTAGAAACTCCTGAAGGTAATGCAAAAGTAACATCCAGACCTGGTCAGGATGGTGTTGTTAACGGAATTTTAATCTAAAGATATTAACTTATCTTTAATTTCTCTTTTTTTTCAATTTTTTTTAACTAAATTTAATATACTTGTTTTTACATATATTTCTAATAAGGCGATATAATGTCAGATGATAAAATTAATATGAATCATGGTGCTGGTGGAGAAGTAATGGCTAATTTAATCGCTTCCACAGTCTTGGATAACATTACAAAAAAGAGTGTGAACGGCGGTATCAGTTTGGATGCTTTAGATGATGGTGCATCAATACCTCTTGGCGATTATGAAATTGTTATGACTACAGACGGCCATACAATTGACCCATTGTTTTTCCCTGGCGGAGATATTGGTAGAATTTCAGCTGCAGGAACAATTAACGACGTTTCTGTAATGGGTGCAAAGCCATTGGCAATTTCCAATGCAATTATCATGCAGGAAGGTTTCCCGATTGACGATTTGGATAAAATCATGAAATCATTAAATGAAACCTGTGAAGAAGTTGACGTGGCAGTAATTACTGGTGATACGAAAGTCATGCCGCAGGATAAGCTTGATGGAATCGTTATGGTGACAACAGGTATAGGAATTGCCAAAAAAGGTGAAGTCGTCCGTGACAGCGGACTTGAAGTCGGAGACAAAATCATTGTCACAGGAAGTTTGGGAGATCACGGTATGAGCCTTATGTCTTTCAGGGAAGGATTCGGCTTTGACACAGACCTCAAATCAGATGTGGCTCCAATGTGGAACATTGTCAAAAAAGCATTGGATGTCGGTGGAGTAACAGCAATGAAAGACCCTACCCGAGGCGGTTTTGCTAATGCAATCAACGAAATGGCTTCCAAATCAGGAAACGGTATTGTTTTAGAACAGGACGCAATTCCAATCAGGGAAGAGGTTCATGCAGTATCCGAAATGTTAGGTATCGATCCGTTTGAAGTGGCCAATGAAGGTAAAGTTGTAATGGGCGTCAAACCGGATAAGGCGGAAGAAGTTCTTGAAGCTATAAAAAGCGAAAAACATGGTGAAAATGCAGCTATCATCGGTGAAGTCGTTGAAGGTGAATACGTAATTGTCAACACACCAATCGGTGGAGAACGTATTTTAGAAGCACCAATAGCTGATCCGGTTCCAAGAGTTTGTTGAGGTGTTTTTCATGGCAAGTCTATTTACAAGAAGATTTCTCGCATATGTGATTGACTTTTTTGTAGTTTCAGCTTTCATGTGGATTGTCTCATACTTGCTTTCAATATTCGTCAATCCATATAGTTCATATACCGTTTACATGTATTTCCCGTATGTCACTCCTGTTTTAACACTGATTTATTTCATTGTGCTTGAAAAGATTAAAGGAGCTACTGTCGGTAAGGCATTAATGTATTTGAGAGTTATTTCAAGAAACGGATATCCTATTTCATGGATTCAGGCCATTATCAGAAACTTAACTAAAATATACTGGTTCCCTGTAATCTTTGACTGGGCTATCGGCAAAATCATCAGACGTGATGAAAGGATTTTAGGCGTAATTACAAAAACAATTGTCGTAAACGAAATTGAATAAATAAACCGTTGATTCATATGATTAAAAGAGTGCAGGTTCTATGGTATTTAAACAAGGATGACTTGGAGAATTACTGTCTTGACTTCAAGCCATACCAGTCCCATAAGCTTGATGGGTATGAGATATACGATGTTGATGAGGATTTGATTTATGATTTGTGCGACAGGGATCCCGACAGACTGGAGCCTATAGGTTACTTTAAAAACCAAAAAGAGGTTGAAAACTACATCAGGGATTATATCACAAACAATGAATTCGAACTCGAAATCGGCTCACCGGAACTTGACTCTAAAATATCTGATGCAATAAAAACAATCGAATTTTCAGATGAAGGTTATTACATTTCAGTAGGTGATGGAGAAGTCGGCGACGGTCAGAACAGAATCACTCACTGGTATGATACTCTTAAAAAGGAATATAACAGTTCTTCAAAGGATAATGTGTGGGTACTGATGGTCACCGGCTATGACCCATATGAACTGTCACTGACCGGTAAGACACTGGCACATATCTTATCCGACATTTTAAACATTAATGAGTCTTCACTTGATTCTATGATTCCAAATAAGGGAAGGATAACAGTTGAAGAATGGAATGAAATCCTGGATAAAATGTATAAGAAAAATAAATTGTATCTGGGATTAAATAGGGTCATCTGAATCTTCAAATAATTGATCTAGACTATACAATAATAACGGATTAACTTCTGCAAGTTTTTCAATGCATTTATCTATTTCTTTATCTAAGCCTAAGGCAGAGCAGGCTACTGCTTTGAATAATAATGCTTTTTCATATTCATCATCAATGGATAGGCATTTATCGTAGTAAATTAATGCCTCTTCAGGTTTTGATGTTTGAAGCAGATAATTTCCCTTTTCACATAATACTTCAAGATTTTCATTATCAATCTTTTCTGCAGTATCCAGCATCTTTTCTGCATTTTCATAATCTTTCAATTCGATATAAACATTTGATTTATAAATATAATAATCAACATCTTCATCGTCCAGTTCAATGGCTTTATCATAACATTTCAATGCTTTTTTATACTTTTTTTGCATTACATAGATATTTCCTTTATTTGCCCAATAAGTATCATTATCAGGTGCCTGTTTAATTGCCTTATCAATTGTTTTCAATGCTTGTTTATATTTTTTAAGTTCAGCTAAAGCATAGGCTTTGTATTCTAGTACATCAGGGTCCTGATGAATTTTCAATGACAAATCAAAATATTTGATGGCCTCTTCATATTCTTCATCGTAAAAATGGATTTCACCTATTTCAAATAAATCCTCAGGATTATTTTCATCAAATTCCTCATCATCATCTTCCAATAACTCTGCCAAATCAATATCGTCATCTAAATTAGATAAAAACTCCTGAAATATTTCGGATGAGTTATCTTCAATTCCACTAGCATTTAAAATAAATGATTTGTAAAACATTGCTCTTTCATATTCAGGATTGTCCTTTTCAATTGCATCAAGCATGGCTATTGCATTATCCATTTCTCCTTTTTCAAATTGAGCATAAACTTCATCGAAATACGAATCCATCGGATTGACAATGAAATCTTCAGGTATTATCATTCCACTTTTCTCATCAATATAAAAAGAAGGCTGGCTTTCAAGAATATGGCTTAAGGAGAACTCGCTGTCAAAATGGCCCATATTGAACATGTCCCTTATGTCTCTTGCTTTATTGGATACTGTGGATTTTTTTGTATTGAAATAATCACAGATATCATCCGGTGTTGCATATGGTTCATTTGACTTGTCAAAAAGGAAATTGATCTGTCCCAGAGCATAAATTACGGCGCTTGCCCAAATTTCAACTTTTCCTCTTTTAAAGGGAACTTCGCGTTTTCTTCCCATTTTCTCAACTAACTTGATGCTCAGCTGTTTATATTCATCATCGAGCTTCTCATCACAGAATGATGATACTAACTCAATTATTTCTTCTTGTTTTATCTGTGTTTTTTCGTCTTTCATATTATCAACTTAAATTTTACATTCTTCACAATAGCTTTGATATCTGCAGGATCTGCATTTGTTGGGATTTTTAGTCGCCATGAATGGTTTTTGACCTTTAAACAATGCATGCATTCTGTTTATTGTAAATCTGATTTGTTTTTCTGCGTTATCATCGAACACTTCGCTCCAGAAGATATTATCGGTTCCTCTCTGGCGAAGCCCGCCTTTTATCACACGCTTTTCATGGGTCATGTTTTTAAATGCAAGGCAATATGCTCTCACCTGGTTTATGGTTGAGGGAAATGCCTTGCTTCCGGGCTTGTCATCAATTATCACTATTTCTTCCGGTGTCATCCAGATTTCGTCAATGAAACCTCTTATTCCGTCATCCGGGGATATGACGAAGCATTCTCTTGTGACTGTCGGCTCACTTTTTGACATTTCAACCACTTCATCAAATGTTGCTGGAGTTGCATCTTCTATAAACTTTTCTTCAAGTGTGTTGTGAACCTCTGTTCCCTTGAGCATGGCACTTGTAGGTGATGTTTTTATGCCTTTCATGTACTGGAGATATATCTGGTATTCACAATAACCTTGCTGATTTAACCAGCTAATGGGGAAATTGTTTTTACCTTCAATTATTTGAATACCTTCAATTGTAGGATGATTTTCCTTTGAGTACTTTTCATTTATAATGACTTTATTTTCCATTGTGATTTTCCTATTTTCTGTTAGGTCTTTTCAAGATCAATCCGGTCAGCTTTGTAATTTCATTTAAAGGGTAGTTGTCCTTATACATGGTTCTTGCAACTCTTTCAAGTCCCTGTTTTCTTCCATCCTCAAGTCCTCTTTGATATGAGCCCTGTCCGGCATCTTCAAGGCCTTTTTCATAGCCTGCTTCACGGCCAATCTCGATTCCTTCGGCTTTTCCCTTTTCAAAACCCTGCTTGAAGCCGATTTCTATTCCCTGCTGGCGTCCCTGTTCAAGTCCGATGTCAATACCACGTTCATTTATTGTTTCACCGTTTTCACGTGAGTATAATATCTCATCGACATCTTCCGTAACCTGTTCAGCCATTTCCTCGGCCATTTTGATTTTAACCTGCTCTTCAACTTTTTGGCGAATGATATCTTTAACTTCGTCGGTCTGCATTCTTCTTTCGACTTCACTGTTGATGTATTCATCATTCATTCCGGATTCGATTCTTCTGTCGATTTCAGCAGAAATCTTGGCTTCCAGCTTTTCTTTTATTAACTGCTCTGTATTGATTTCATTAACTACATTTTCAAGTGATGACTTATCCATAAAAATATCCCCATTTCTAGTAATATAATATTAGTCTTTTAAAATATTTAAAATTATAAATAATAATTTTTTCAAATATTAAACTGATGAATTTTGATGATTTAAAAATTGATGACAGCATTAAAAGTGCCGTTTGCAAGTTGGGTTTCGATGAGTTAACTCCCATTCAAAAAAAGGCAATTCCCGAAGCTTTAAATGGAGGCGATATTATAGGTCAGGCCCAAACAGGCTCAGGAAAGACTTTGGCTTTTGCAATACCTGTGCTGAATAAGATTTTTGTTCCCGACAAGTCCCCTCAGGCCATTATATTATGTCCTACAAGGGAACTATGCACTCAGGTGGCTGATGAAATCAAAAAGCTCTCAAGGGATATGGATAAGGTAAAGATACTGGCAGTTTACGGAGGTCAGGCAATCGGGCGCCAAATCAGAGTATTGAATAAGGGTGTTCATATAGTTGTCGGAACCCCTGGAAGAGTAATCGACCATATTGACAGGGGAACTCTGGACTTAATCGGTGTTGAAACAGTGGTTTTAGATGAGGCTGACGAAATGCTTGATATGGGTTTCAGGGAAGATATTGAACTTATCTTAAGACACACTCCAAAACAAAGACAAACATTGCTCTTTTCAGCCACAATGCCTGATGAAATCAAGAAAATCACTAAGCTATACCAAAACAATCCGAAATTCATCAAGATTTCCGATACCAAAAAAACCATTCCAAAAATAAAGCAGTTCTATTTCAAAAGCGATGACAGGGACAAGATTGATGATTTATGCAAGCTGATTGAATATTATGACTTTAACCTGTGGCTGATTTTCTGCAATACCCGACGCAGAGTAGATTTTGTCTACAGAAGTCTCAAACGCAACGGCTATAAGGTGGACAGCATTCACGGTGACATGACCCAGAAGGTCAGGGATAAGGTAATGAACAAGTTTAGAAACGGCAATATTTCCATTCTGGTTGCAAGCGACATAGCAGCCCGTGGAATCGATGTAAGTGAAGTTGAAGTGGTCGTTAACTATGACATTCCCCAAAATCCTGAAGACTATATTCACAGAATCGGACGTACAGCACGTGCGGGCGAGTCAGGTTATGCATTCAATATGGTTGCCGGCTATGAGGCACATGACATGGTCACAATCAGAAAGAAATATAATCTCAACATTAAAAACAAAAAAGTCCCGACATATTCTGAAATTGAAAGGATAAAAAATAAGAAAGTATTGGATGAAGTTAAAGATTTAATAGAAAATAATGATTTGGATGATTATGTAAAGGTAATCACTTCATCAAAAATGGATTCCATTGAAATTGCAGCTGCATTATTAAAAATGATGAGAGAAAAATGATTATTTTCTTCCATCTATAATGTTGTATTTGATTTTTTCCGCTTCAAGCTCACGTACAAATGATTTAGTCATGTCGCCCACACATAATGCTAAAACATTTAAACCTTTTCGTGCAGCATTTGCTGTTGCCTGAGGAGCAGCATATTCTATGTCTATATTCAAATCTAATTTGTCTGCTATAACACGGGAAATGGTACCTGCAACTGCAACTTTATCTATTTTTGCACCGCTTTTAGTACCGTTTTCATAGACGTCCTTAATAAGGTTCATATCAGCAGCATTGGACCCGCCTTCTTTGATTGTTGGCAGGTTAATGACTGTAGCTTCACCGACTGTCATGTCAATCAGACCGGTCAGATTAGTCAATGCAACATCAAATCCGACTCCAGCATCTTCCAAAACAACACCGGTAGCATTTTCCTCTCCATGGTGAGCATATAAAATACCGTCTTCCATGTAGAGGCCCACAATATCATCTTTTTTCAAATCATCAGCAGCGATAGCCGGCCAGATGGTTTTGTAATGATTCATGGTTTCCAAAACGGAATCTGAGTATTTTCTTAAACTGATTGCATCTCTTTTTACTTTGTCGATACCCTTTTGAGTTATTTTATAAGGGGATCTTCCGTCTTTTGAAGTGATGTATCCTAACTCAATCAATGTTTTGATGTTTTCTGAAACAGCCTGAATAGTGATTCCTAAAGTCTGAGCCAAATCTTTCTGTTTGAGATGTGGATCCTGTTTAGAGATTTCACTTAAAATCTGAAAATGAGTTAAGGCACCTCTTTTTTTAAAAGCTTTCATATAAATTCATTCCTCCTATGTCAATGTTCAATAATATATATTTATTAATATAAATTTATTATGATATTTTTGTAAACAAAACTTGATTAAATTTTTCCAGAAATTCGGATTTTTTGGAAAGCGGTATGTATGCTCCGCATGCCATGGCATGTCCTCCGCCGCTTCCGCCGACATCCTGGGCAACCTGGCGGATAATATTTCCAAAATGAATTCCGTCGTATGATAAAAATCTTGAGCATCTTAAAGACACCTTTATGCCGTCGCTGTCTTCAATCTGAGTAAATCCGATAATAGGCTTTTGCCAGTTGCAGTATCCCAAAATCATTCCTGTAATTGTTCCGACAATTTCAGGTTTGATGCCTGTTCCGTCGAAATACTGTAGGTTTTCAAGTTCAACGATTTCACCGTTGGCTACTTTTTCCATGGATGTTGCAAGATTGTATCTGTGCTTTCTGCTTATCTCTTCAAGTTCAACCAAAGCCCAGTCACGGTTTCCTTTAAGAACTTCCATGGCTATCTTTTCCTCATGGTTTCTTCCGCACGCATTCATTGCTGTTGAAAACTCTGATCCGTCCCTTAAAAAGCTTGCAGGATCTTCCAGAAGAAAAGTGTATGAGTCTCCAATAAGTATTTTGGAGATATGTTCATAGTATTTTGGCGGAACTTCGTTTATAATCATGCGGTTAAGCGCATTGTAAAGCTTTCCCTTTTCGCTGTCGGTCAAATCGGACAGTGTCTTTCTTTTGATTCTTCTTTGGGTCTGGAAAAGTATCATGAACTCGTCTTTGCTGAGATATGGTGGCAGTGTCTGGGCAGATTTAATGGAGTCAAGTTCCTTGTTTAAAATTGCCCTGTCCTGTCTTGTCAGGGTATAATCGCTTCCTTCTTCACATAATATGCCGATTTTTTCAAGGACATCCTTTTCTTCGGGGGTGACTCTTTTTATGGTGGAGTCGATTCCAAGCTCATCGAGAAGCGCTTTGGACTCGTTCTGGTTGTTTGTTATCGGCAGCTTTACGTCACTGAAATAGGACAGTGCAATAAAGAGTTCCCTGGTATTTCTTCCATAAATGTTGAGGTCATTTCTTTTAAGCTCCAGATATCCTTCGTTTTCAGCGTCGGCTTCGATGATTTCATTCAGACCTTCAAAGTGTCCGCTTCGAGTATTCTGCATATCCCCAATTGCTGATAAAACACCAATCCAGCTTAAATCAGTGTATCCAAATTCCTTTGCTAGAAAATAACACAATCCTCCACCACAGACATAATATGATCCGTCAATTCCGTGATGGAGAGGATTGATTTCAAGATAGGTAAATTCCTTATTATCTTTATAGTCAATATCTCTTAAAGGAGGATGATGGTCCAGGATTAAAATATTGTTGTCTTCTGTGGCCTTGGTGTCTATATGCTGGCCTGAGCCCAAATCAGAAAAGATTGTAAGCTCGTGATTCAACTCAATGTTGTCTAAAACGTCCAGGTTTACGAAATCAATTTCATGAGGCTTTCCCAGCCTGTCAAGAATAGTTGAAAGAATGGCTCCTGAACAGATTCCGTCACAGTCAATATGTGAATAGACCTTGATGTCGGATGACTTTTCAATAAGTTCCTTTGCCTGCCGGTATTGCTCAGCCATTAATTCAGGAATTTCCATTTCAATCATTTCCTGATTTCCTTGATTTTTAAGCTGACCTCTTTGATGAGTTCCAGTTTGGTGTTTTCATACTCGACTAAAACACGTCCTGATTTATCATACCATTTTCCGGGATATGACCTTTCCTTTTGAACTGAATAGGCAAAGCCTAATCTTTTTAGGGCTCTTTCGATTTCAGCTAATGTAGGGTTTGAAACGGCATATTCTTTGGATATTTTTCTTCCTTCGCTTAATGTCAGTTCCTTATCTATGTATTGTGGCCAGATTGTAATCATTATCTAATCTCCTTTTCAAATATTTCTAAAGCATCTTTAACGACCAGGTCCATATTATAATATTTGTATTTGGCTAAACGGCCTGCAAAGATGACGTTTTCCTCTTTTTCCATTTCAGCTTCATAAAGTTTGAATTTATCCAGGTATTCCTGTGTAGGGTATGGATAGCATTTCTCTCCATTAAAACCCGGATATTCACGCATTATTGCAGTCTTGTCTTTGATATCCTGTCCGGTTAACTTTTTAAACTCAGTAATACGTGTGAAATAAGGGTCATTCGGATAGTTGACTACAGCCACGTCCTGATAGGAATCCTCATCCAGTATCTCATAGACAAAATTCAGGCATCTGTAGAGCAGCTCTCCGTATTTGTAATCATAAAAATAATCAATAGGGCCTGTATAGATCAGTTTTTTTGTGTAGTTGATTTTATTGATGTATTGCTTGTAGTCTGCCTTAAGGCCGACGTGGATATTGTCTGATTCAATCATGCGTTCACACATTTTGGTGAATCCTTCTTTAGGCATTCCCTGATATGCATCCTCAAAGTACCTGTCGTCGTGATTGAATCTGAACGGAATCCTTGATATTACAGAAGGGCTCAGATTGGCGGCGGAAGTTCCCCACTGCTTTTCAGTGTAGTTTTTGAAAAGCTTGTTGTAGATGTCCCTTCCGGCATTTGCCAAAACAACATCCTCTGATGATTTTATTTCTTTAATGTCTTCCTTATGCTCGTCAATCCAGTCATGCATTGAATCCTCATCCAAATCAAGGTCATACAGCTTGTTTAATGTGTCAATGCATATCGGCATAGGGACCAGTTTTCCGTCGACAAAGCTCAATACCCTGTGCTCGTAGTCAATCCATTCTGTGAACTGTGATAAATAGTCATAAACCTTCTTTTCCTTAGTATGGAAAATGTGCGGTCCGTATTTTTGGATTAACATACCATCATCATAAAAATCATAAACGTTTCCGCAGATATGGTCTCTTTTCTCGATAATAAGCACTTTTTCATCTAATTCATTTGCAATTCTTTCAGCTATTGTAAGTCCGGACAGTCCGGCTCCAACGATTACATAATCAAATTCCATCATATCACGCTTTTGAAGTATAAATTGAAGATTCTATTGCTGTTGTCATTGAAGATAAAAGCATTTTTGTTTTCATGTCACTTTTATGGATTTTTTTAAGTCTGTTCACCTTTTTAAGCAGTAATCTGTTTTCTTCTTTGGTGAACGGGGATCCTTTCCATGTGTTCATCCAGTGAAGCAGGTGGGGATTGACTGAAATTGTCTGAACCTCTTTGGAAAATCCTTCTGTAAGCTTTCTGCAGTAGATATAGGATTCCATAAGCTCATCTAGAAGTCTCACGTTAACTGTATTGGTGATTGACTTGTCATCAGGCAAATCCCTTATATAATAGTCATAGCACATGAAATTATTTAAATAAACTATTCCTTTGGCTTTAAGCAGAGTTTCTAAGGTAAATGCCATGTCGTCTCCTGAAACGTATGGCTGGAAGCGGATGTCATTGTCCATAATAAGTTCCCTTCTATAGATTTTACTCCATACTGACGGAGCCATCTTCAACAGGTCAGGTTCCTGTTCGATGTTGTCAATGATGATTCTGTCAATCGGTCCGTCCCTTTTGTAGGTCACTTCATGGTCTTTTCCGTAAACGATCTTTTCAATCACATTGTCCCATACGAAATCGGACACGTTCAGGAAATTGGCGGTTTCAAAGGTCTCATCAGGATAGGCATGCTCTAAATCATCCTCATAAGGTGAATAGGACTTCTGAACATATCCTCCATATTCAAATATTCTCCTGAACCTTGCAAACGCCATGTCAGCATTGTTTTCAGTCACTGCCTTGTATAGGGTTTCACAGCAGTCGGGAGTGTACCTGTCATCAGGATCTAAAAACATGATGTAATCGCCGGTGCATACGTCAATTCCGGTGTTACGTGGAGTATAGGCTGCTCCAGAATTCTGTTCATGGTGGATTGCTATGCAGCAGTCATATTTTTCAGCATACTCATCAATAATTTCACCGGAACCGTCAGTTGAGCAGTCATTAACCATTATAATCTCTAAATTTTCATTTCCTATAGTCTGATTGATTAAAGAGTCGATTCCTCCTCTAAGGTGGTCACCTACATTGAAAATAGGTAGGATAATACTAATCTTGTCTTCCATTAGAATCTCTCCATACTTTGAATAATAATTCCATCATATCAGGAACAGTGTAAGTGTCAGGGTAAATATGTTCAACATTGTATTCATCCAAAACCTTTGCGGTAATTGGACCTATTGAAACGGTTAACAGATTATTTGAAAGTAGTTCTGCCAGTTTTTCATTGTCTTTAGAAATCTTGAAGAAATTATGCACTGTTAACGGACTTGTAAATGTGATAGCGTCAATTTCAGAATTTTCAATTTTTCTGATTAATTCCTCAACGCTTTTCTCATCCATCGGAAACAGTGATTTGTACGCTTCAGCTAGAATGACCTTGTTGTCAAGTTTTTCCAGTCCTTTGGGAAGAGTGTCTCTTGCAGAAGCTGTTCTTGGAATTCCAATGGTCTGGTTTTTGATGTCTAGTTTTGTGAATTCCTCAACCAGGCCTTCGGCCGTAAAGTCATCAGGCATCAAGTCAACGTTAACGCCCTGCTTTTTGAGAAGTGATCCGGTTTTGTTTCCGATAACTGCAACATTACAGTTTAAATTCTCTAAAAAATCAGGATAGAATAAGTTTAAAGAGTCGATTGTTGTTGGGGATGTAAAAACAATCCAGTCAAGAGAATCGACATTTTCAACCAGGTTTTTTAGAGAGTCAGTATTCACAGGTTTCAGGTCCAGCGTCGGTGCAAGCACTGCGCTTCCACCTAATTTCTCTACAATTTCACAAGCTTTTTTAGCTCTGTCAGCCGGTCTTGTAATTGCAACAATAGGTTTTTTCATTATATTTACCTTCAATAACTTATAATGTTATATATTTTGATTTTATATGTTTATATTATTTGTGAAAATTCTTCTGTTATTTTTTTGTAGCAATATTTAAGTATGATGTGTCAGTCAGGACAATATTTATCAGTGGGCTCAACAAGCTTTAAATAGTGGTTGGTTAATATGATGTATTGGAGGTAAGCTCTTTTGAGTTATCTCTTATGAAGGGAAAAACAATTAATGTCTGGGAGAATATTGCAGGTCTTTTTCCTGCAATAAGGCATTAATTGAACTATTTTTGCGCAATTTTGTCATTAAATAATTTTTTTCAATAATTTATATTGTTGCGATTGTAAACAATTATATAGTATTTCCAACAGATAACTAATCAGGTGATATTAATGTCAAAAGTATTAGTTACATATTTCTCAGCAAGCGGCGTTACAAAAAGCATCGCCCAAAAGATAGCCGACGATAACGGCTATGACATATTTGAAATTGTTCCTCAAGAAATCTACACTCCTGAAGATTTGGACTGGACAAACAAAGACTCAAGATCAACCATCGAAATGAACGACAGGACATTCAGACCTCCAATAGTTGAAAGCACTGATGTCAGCGAGTATGATACTGTCGTTATAGGATTTCCTGTATGGTGGTATACCGCACCTACAATAATCAACACATTCATTGAAAGCGTTGACTTAAGCGGAAAGACAATTAAAGCATTCTGCACTTCAGGAGGTTCCGGAATCGATAAATGTGTTGATGATTTGGCAAGTGCCTATCCTGAGCTTGACTTTGCCAAAGGATTAAGGTTAACCGGTCGTGAAAGCGCAGATAAAATCAAAGAGTGGATAAGTGAGTAGTATGGCAAAAAGAGTGGTAGTAATAAGTTCTTCACCTAGAAAAGGTGGAAACTCAGACACATTATGTGATGAATTTGTAAAAGGGGCTATTGATGGTGGAAATGAAGCTAAAAAATATTTCCTTGAAGATATCGAATTCGGATCCTGCAAGGCATGTTATGCATGCAAAACTCCTGAAAGGGAATGTTTCCAGGAAGATAAGATTTCAATAATCCTTGATGATATGCTTGAAGCTGACGTAATCGTATATGCAACACCAATATACTATTATGAAATGTGCGGAACCCTTAAAAGATTCTTTGACAGGTGTTACCCGATTTTTAATCACTTGGAAAACAAGGACTACTACATCATTACAGCAGTCGGTGCATCAAACGGCGATGCCTTGACTGGTATCAGAAGTTTCATCGGTTTTTCTAAAAACCCTACAGAAAAAGCGGTTTTCACTGCTGTCGGTGATGTTCAAAATCAAAAGGATTTACTTAAAGAAGTATATGATGCAGGTAAAAACTGCTAATACTTTTTTACATATTTTAAAATTATTTTTCGATTAATATTTTTAATAGTTTGCTAATTCTTTTCATTTTAATTAATCATATTTTCATTTATTCGGCTAAACTATATAAACTGTCATATCTAATTTTTTATTTTTTTATTTTTTAATGATATGTTCAACATGTTCAATTTTTAATTGCAAATGTCGTATATTTCATTGCAAACTTTATATTATAATTGTGTGTTATATTTTTGATAGTTTTATAATTTATTTTGTTTTATTTCATATTATTTTTAATTATTTTGGTGAAGTATATAAATGAATTTTTTTTATTTTGGCTTATACACCATTTATTAATATTTTTATCATATTATCAATTTTTTATTAATTAAGTGGATAGAAAAATCTATCCACTATATTCCACACCATTAACAAGAAGTTTATGGCCGTTTAAATTGATTGTACCTGAATTTTCAAGGCTTGTTATATTACTGTCATCTGTCAGTGTCCAGGTGGATCCGCTGTCAATGACAACATTTGTGGTTCCTGTTGAGTTAATCGCACCTTCAAATTCAGTGTTCTGCAAATTAAAGTTCAGGGAACTTATTGAATCAACAATAATGTCTCCTGTTAATTTCTCCGTAATTGCAGTCAAGTTGACGTCTCCACCATTTGAGCCTTCACTTCCCCACTGGTTCTGTCCGGAAATGTCAAAGAGTATTCCGCTTCCGAAATTGAACGTTGAGGATTCTAAAACGATGTTTGCTTTTGTGTTTGTAACATGAAACATCGGTGCTGTGCTGTAGTAATCGGATGATGAATCGATTGAAAGTGTAGTGGCTTTACAGTCAAATACTGAAGTTCCAACATCAGCGTCACCGCTCATGCTCTGATAAATAAACACTCCACCTAAATCAACATAATCATCACCATCTTTACGGTTACCTTCACCAAAACAGTTCAATGCACAGTTTTCCAAAGTGATTGAGTTTTTACCTTCGATACATGCGATTTGGGAAACGTATGCAGTACCGGTTGACTCTCCAACAGTGATGTTTCCTGTTGAATAAATTAACGGGGAGCCTCTTCCTGAATCCTTGCTGACGCCTGTGTTTAGAATGGAATTTTTAACTGTGATGTTTCCTTCTCCACGGTCTGTTGCAACAGCAGCGCAGCTTCCTCCGTCAGTGTTTATTTCCACATTGACAGCTTCAATAACTCCGCCGAAAGTTGCATCCAATCCACGGGACTTGTCCTGATGGGTTGTTATTTTAACATTGCTTACAGTTGCTTTTGTAATATCAGTTCCCTGTGCATCTTTATTCAATGCTTCAGGAGGTTTTTCAGGAGCATCTCCTCCGCCTTCACCTGGTGATCCGCCCTGGCTCTGGCCTGAATCGGTGTTTGTTACAAAGATACCGTTGGATCCTTTGGAGTCAGTGTTTATTTCACAGTTTTCAATGGTCAGCTGTGATGAGTCCTTAACCAGAACTGCTGAATTAACACCGTAAAAGTCAGCGTCATCACCGGAAGTTGCGGTGTCTCCTGTTTTATTGATAACTGAATTGGCCAGTTTCAATATTCCGGAATTGTTTACAAAAATAGTGTTCATATCACTTTTATCGGTTGAGAAAAATCCGTTGCTTTCATCCTTAGTTTCACTTTCTATGCTTAAGCTTCCTTTTTCTGTCAGGGCATTTGCATCAACAGCAACACCAGTTCCGCTAATGGTGGACACGCTATTACCTGAGAATGCAAAAAAGCCTACTATTGCTAAAAGGATAACAGCTATTATTGCGATTATTAAATATTTTTTGTTCATGGTGAATTCTATATTGTTTGAATTTTAAATATTTTTCACTGAAATGTCTAATGGTGAATTAAAAGAATGTAAACTTAAGGGATAAGTACCTATTGGGTCATGTGTTTTGGGTTATTGGTTCATTTTTTTGACCTATTGGGTCATGTGTTTTGGGTTATTGGTTCATTTTTTTGACCTATTGGG
>NZ_JAFSNZ010000094.1 GCF_017447225.1 Methanobrevibacter sp.
AACATATAAGGGCTAAAAAAGCTGCTAAAGAAAAAGAAAAACGTTCTAAAGTATTCGAGGAATACGTTCCAGTAATTATCGAAGAAGCAGCAAAACTCGGTGAGACCGGAGTTCCTGAATATCAAGATATTTTAGTAAAAGTAACCAAAAGGGCTCTTGCAGAGCTGCTTGGTGAAAAAGTTGAAGAAGAGGAAGAAGAAGAACTTGATGCAATCATCATGGAAGAGCTTGATGAACACGGATATGCAGTTGATGAAGAACACAGTAATCTCAACTTTGATGAAGATGAAGAAGAAGGAGATTTTGAAGAATAGGTGATTAGATGGCTGATGAAGTAAAACAAGAAGGCAAATCACATAAAGAACTCAGGAAAGAATACACTTTCAACAAGTTAAAAGGATTAGGTCAGGAAATTATTGAGGAAATTGAAAAGCAAAAAGTCCCTTCCCTTAGAGTTCCTTCAAGAGGTACCGGAAATATCGTATACGACGATGCAAAAAGATACTATGTTTTAGGAGACAGATACGGTAGAAGGTCTCTCGGTAACGTTAAACAAATCAGAAAATTAGGTCAGATGGTTTATGTTGCAAACTTCTGTAAGGACCTTGTTGCAAGAGAAAAAACCGCTACCATCAGGGAAATGTATTACGTTTCCGAAGGATGGGGAATCAGTTTCAAATCCCAGCAGGAATCCAACATTGTCGGAGAGGACCTTGAAGTAACCTTAGGTACCACCCGTGAAGACTTGGGACTAATGCCTGAGGAAGACGGTGCATCAGTTTACGGAGACATTACCCTTCTGGATGATGATGTTGAAATCAACGCTGCAAAAGCAGGAAAATCAGGTTATACCATTTCACCTACAATCGATCAGGTCGAATTCCTTGATTGCGGTGTTGAAAGGGTTATTGCAGTGGAAACCATGGGAATGTTTCACAGAATGGTTCAGGAAAACGCTCATGAAAGATTCAACACATTAATTGTAGGGCTCAAAGGACAGGCTGCCCGTGCTACAAGAAGATTCATCAAAAGGGTTAATGAAGAATTGGAATTACCGGTTTACATCTGTAACGACGGAGACCCTTGGGGATTCCACATTGCACAGGTTATCATTTCCGGAAGTGCAAAATTAGCTCATGTTAATCACGATTTAGCAACACCAAACGCTAAATTCATGGGAGTAACAGCATCTGACATTATCAATTACGATTTACCTACTGATAAGCTTAAAGATGTTGACGTCATGAGATTAAAAGAGCTTTCCAAAGACCCAAGGTATAAAAATGATTTCTGGCAAACTGAAATCAAAAAGATGCTTAAAATCGGTAAGAAAGCAGAACAGCAATCTTTCTCAAAATACGGGCTTGAGTATGTTGTAGATACATACTTCCCTGAAAAACTAGAACAACTGGAAAATTAAACCTGAAATTTTCCTTCTTTTTTTATATTTTTTAAACTCATTTTAAGATAAACTTTATATACTATTTTTAATATATACCCTAGTAGGTATAGGTTGTGATATTTTGAAAGAATGTATGGATAGTGAAAACTTACACAGAAGACTAAAAAAAATCATCGGCCAATTGAATGCAATTGACAGGATGATAGATGAAGATATTCCTTGTGAACAGATATTGATGCAAGTAAATGCGTCCAAATCCGCTCTACATAAAGTTGGGCATATTATAGTAGAGGGACACCTTGAACATTGCGTTAAAAATGCAATTGATGATGGTGATGTGGACGATGCGTTGGGAGATATCTCATCAATTCTGGAGTACTATTCAAGAATATAATTTTTTTTAAAATATATTATATACCATAGGGGGTATACCTATACCAAGGAGCTGGTAGAAATGAATCTAAAGTTTGGCAAAACTGAAATTAGAGACATCATATTTATTGTTATCTCAACAATAAGTGTAATTTTAAGTTTTATGCTTAATATAGATTACTTATCATGGATTGCAATAATATTATGCGGAATTCCAATATTCAAGGAATGTATTGAAGGATTAGTAACTGAGTTTGACATAAAAGCAGATTTATTGGTTTCAATAGCCATTATTGCTTCAATAATAATTGGAGAAACATTTGCTGCAGGAGAAATCGCAACAATCATGGCTATCGGAGGATTTTTAGAAGAATATACCGTCAACAAGACCAATTCTAAAATAGAAGAGCTAGTAAAATTAACACCACATATCGCAACAAGAATAAAAAACGGAATCGAAGAGAAAGTGAACGTGGAAGATGTAAAGATCGGAGATATCCTGAAAGTCCTTCCCGGACAGAATATTCCAACTGATGGTGTGATAATAAGTGGTGAAACATCAATTGACCAGTCCACATTAACTGGAGAATCACTACCTGTTGATAAAAAAGAAAATGACGAGGTATTCAGCGGAACAACAAATCTTTTCGGATCTTTCCTGATGAAAACTACAAAAATTAGTAAGGACAGTTCCCTTCAAAAACTAATTGATTTGGTCAAGTCATCTTCCCCGGAAAATGCAAAGATTGTAAGGGCGGCAGATAAATGGGCCACAATGATTGTTGTTATCGCATTTACCGCAGCAATACTGACATATCTGTTCACATTTGAGATTTCCAGAAGCGTAACTATTTTAGTTGTATTCTGCCCTTGCGCACTGGTTTTGGCCACCCCAACTGCAATTACCGCAGCCATCGGAAACCTGACAAAACATGGAATTCTGGTAAAGGACGGTGCCTCAATTGAAGAGCTGGCTCACGTGAATGAATTAGTGTTTGATAAAACAGGGACTTTAACTCATGGAACTCCAAAAGTTGTTGAAGTAATTTCAGATGAAACAGAGGAAATGATGTATCTGCTCGCTTCACTTGAATCCAAATCCGAACATCCCTTAGCGAAAGCTATTGTAAACTATTATGATAAGAACGACTTGGCAACTGTTGAAAATTTTGAAATGAAAATCGGAAAGGGAATAACAGGAAGCATTAACGGATCAAAAATAATAGCCGGAAATGAAAAACTTCTTGAAGATGAAAACATTAATCTTAAAGACTACCCTGAAAAAAATCAGAATGGAGAAATCCAAATAATAGTTGCAAAAGACAGCAGAGTAATGGGAAAAGTAATTTTAGCTGATACTTTGCGTGAAAATTCAAGATATACGGTTAAAAGATTGAAAAAACTAGGAATTGGAACTACATTATTGACTGGAGATAATGAAGGTGCCGGAGAGTTCATATCACAACAGGTGAAAGTACAGAATGCAAAATTCAACTGCCTACCTGAAGACAAGACAGAATATATTCGCCAGGCTCAACTTAACGGAAATAAAATTGCAATGATTGGAGATGGGATAAATGATGCGCCATCCCTTAAAAAGGCCAATGTCGGAATAGCTATGGGAAGCATTGGAAGCGATGTATCTATTGAAGCTGCAAATATCGCTTTAATAAATGACAATATCGAAGACATTCCCCATTTAATCGCAATATCCAGGAAAACATTAAATGTGATAAACTTGAATATTGCCTTTTCTCTATCTTTAAATATAATTGCAATGATAATGGCCATTCTGGGATTGCTTGACCCTATTTCAGGAGCGCTGATTCACAATATCGGATCAGTGGTTGTAATCATATATTCATCTACATTAATGAACTTTAAGCTCACTTCAAAAGAGTTCAGGAAAAACAAAAAGTTAGGCATAACTAAACATTTATATAAACCAACAACATAATATTACATATCAATTAAATAAAGGAGAATAAATTATGGCAATTGAAGAAAAAGAAGTAAAAGTTGTAGGAATGCACTGCCCTTCCTGTGTAAACGCTGTACAATTATCATTGACTGATGTTGACGGTATTGAAGATGCTAAAGCTGATTTGGATTCAGGTATCACCAAAATCAAATTGGATACCGACAAAGTTTCCGATGATGACATCAAGGAAGCTGTAGAAGAAGCAGGATTTAATGTAGAATAAATCCTCAAACTTTTTTATTTTATATGGATGACATTTCTACAACCCACTATTTTTTTAACTGACATCAATTTAATTAATTTTATCTTCAAATAAACAGTGAGTTGACTTTTATAATTTAATTTTAATGGATGGTTAATTCAATATTTCGGCAGGTAAAATTAATGGGTTACATTACCCATCAACTAAACCGCATCGGAACCTCTCTCGCCGGTCCTGATTCTTATAACCTCTTCAACATCGGAAACAAAAATCTTACCGTCTCCGACCTCGCCGGTTCTTGCGCTGTCAATGATGACATCGATGATTCTGTCCATATCCTCTTCATTGACAATAAGTTCAACTCTGGTTTTTGGAAGCAAATCAATGCAATGGGTAGATCCCCTGTATGATTCCTTAGTACCTAACTGCCTTCCCCTTCCTTTAACGGAAGAGACGTTCATTCCTTCACATCCTGCTTCCAAAAGAGCTTTTTTAACGTTTTCAAACATTTCTTCACGTATTACTGCAATAATCCTTTTCATTTAAACACCCCATCTAAATTCTGTATCCTGATTCCTTATGCAATGCTGAGTCAAGACCTGTAATCTCTTCACTTTCTTTAACTCTCAATCCTATAGTCATATCTAATGCTTTGGCAATTATTAAACTTACCACAAAAGTGTAGGCCATTGTTGCCACAACTGCAATAATTTGAATTAATAACTGGTTTGGATTTCCATAGGAAAGTCCTGCCACTCCGTTGATTGCCGGAGATGCAAAAAGACCTGTTGCAACAAGTCCCCAAACTCCTGAAAGTCCGTGAACTCCAAATACATCCAAAGCATCGTCGTATCCGAATTTTGCTTTGATATAGTATACTGCATAGTATGATATCAGTGCTGCGCCCACACCAATGACAATTGACCCGGAAAGTGCAACGAAACCTGCTGCGGGAGTGATTGCCACAAGACCGGCAACTGCACCGGTGATTGCACCCAAGACTGTTGGTTTTCCGACATTCAATATATCCAGTATTACCCATGCAATCATAGCGGCTGCCGCAGCAGTGTTTGACACTAGAATTGCTGAGCCTGCAAGACCGTTGGCCGCAAGGGCTGACCCTCCGTTGAATCCCATCCAACCGAACCACAGAAATCCTGCACCTAAAATGGAATAACCTAAGTTATGCGGAAGCAAGGATGTGTCTTTCCTTTTACCGAGGATAAGAGCCAGTGCAAGAGCTGAAAAACCTGAGTTGACCTCGACTGCAACTCCTCCCGCAAAATCTATTGCACCCATATTCATTAGCCATCCGCCACCCCATATCCAGTGACAGACCGGAATATAGACAAGACTTACCCATAAAATGGTAAACAACACCCATGACTTTGTTTTCATCCTTCCGACGATTGAACCTGAAACAATTGCAGCAGTCAGACCTGCAAATGTCAGCTCAAAGCCTGCGAATACGAATGTAGGTATTGTACCAGTCAGGGAGTCAACACCGATTCCTTCCATAAGAAGGCTTTGTGGTATTCCAATAAAACCCAAAAAGCTCGTGTCGGAAAATGACAGCTGATAACCGTAGAAAATCCATATCAGACTAGCTATTGCAAATGCTATCAGCGATAGAAACATCGAGTTTAAGACGTTCTTCTTTTTTGACAATCCACCATAAAAAAATGCTATTCCAGGAATAGTCATTAACAGAACCATAATTGTTGAAACCAGCATCCATGCCGTGTTTCCTGTACTTAAAACCATAATAATCACAAAATAAAAATTTAAAACAAATAGAAGGAAATTGCCTTCCGACTATATATCTATGTAATAAAATATATAAAGGTTAAGATTTTGAAAAATTAAAAAAAGAAAATAAGAGGTTTACCTATACTTCAGAGTATAATAAACCTGTTGCTCTACCGACAAAGAATACGAGATATACAGCTACAATACCTAAAATTATTCCGCCAACAATTGTATTCCATTGCATTAGCGCTGTTGCAACAAATATCAAAATAGCTGCGATAATTGCAACGACAATGATGAAGACTAATAATTTTAAGATACCTACTCTTGAGATATCTGCAATTGCTTGTCCGAAAGCTAAAGCATCCATTAAATCTTCTGTTTTAGCTAATCTGCATTGAGCCATAAATTGTGCTAAAGCAAAGATGACATACAAAATAAATGCAATAACAGAGATAACCCAATGTTTAAAGAAAATTGATAAGATTAACACTATAACATATGGTATGATATAGTAAACAATGCTTACAATCATCAGTTTGAATCCGTTGAAGAACTGTCTGATGACATCAATGCTTGGGCTTTCATCTGACCTTTCAATACCGTATTTTACGATATCCAGCTCATAACCTGAAATCACAAAGGCTATGAATGCTGTGATGATAACGCCTAAAAATGCTGAGCCTAAAAGAGCGGCCACATTTTCTGCAGCAACACCAGTTAGAATACCTATCAGAGTACTTCCAGAAGCGATAGCTGCAATAATACCTAAAATAGCAAAAACAACTAATGATTTGATATTATGTAAAGGATAAGATAATGAGTCTTTAAATATTTCAGCAATATCCATGTTTTTTCCTCCTGTTAATTGATATAATGAAAAACTCGAAATAGAGTTATAAAGTAATATATTTATTATAGTATTTAAAATTATTAGGACAAACTAATGAAAAATACATGATTTAGTTATTTTTGAATATAATTTAATTCACAAATCAAATATCAAATTATATATAATTTGAAAAATAAATTTAAAGGCATAGAATTAAATTTCTAAATTTTTCAAAAGGGATTAAAATGAAATCTGTTGCAATTAATGGATATGGAACAATAGGAAAAAGAGTTGCTGACGCTGTTGCAGCTCAGGACGACATGAAAGTAATAGGTGTAAGTAAAACCAGACCGAATTACGAAGCAAGAACTGCTGTTGAAGAAAAAGACTATCCTTTATACATTGGAATTCCTGAAAGAGAACAGCTGTTTAAAGATGCAGGAATCGAAATTGCAGGTACCGTTGAAGATATGATTCAGGAAGCTGACGTTGTTGTTGACTGTACTCCGGGAAGCATCGGTCCGCAAAACCTTGAAATGTATAAAAAAGCAGGTGTAAAAGCAATCTATCAGGGTGGAGAAGACCACGAACTGACAGGACTTTCATTCAATGCAATCTCCAACTATGATGATTCATACGGTGCGGACTACACCAGAGTAGTTTCCTGTAACACAACAGGATTAACCCGTACATTATCTACAATCGACCCGATTGCCGATATCAAAAAGGTAAGGGCTGTAATGGTGAGAAGAGGATCAGACCCATCTGAAATCAAGAAAGGTCCAATCAACGCAATTGTACCTAACCCTCCAAAAGTGCCATCACACCACGGTCCTGACGTAAAAACCGTAATGAAAGGAATTGACGTTACAACAATGGCTTTGCTCGTGCCTACCACATTAATGCACCAGCATAACATCATGGTTGAAATCAACAACGATGTGGAAACCGAAGAAATTGTCGAAGCTTTAGAAAAACGTTCAAGAGTCATTGTCGTTGATGCGGCAGAAGGCCTCGGTTCAACTGCAGAGCTGATGGAATACGCTAAGGAATTAGGCAGAAACAGAAATGACCTGTACGAAATTCCAGTATGGAGAGAATCAATCAACGTTGTTGGAAACGAACTCTTCTACATGCAGGCAGTACACCAGGAATCTGATGTAATACCTGAAAACATTGATGCTATTCGTGCACTTCTCGAAATGGAAAGTGACAACGAAAAATCAATCGCTAAAACCAACAAAGCTATGGGAATTTTATAATTCCCTTATTTTACTCTTTTTTACAAATATTTAAAAAAAATATGTATCTTATTTTTAATTATTGCAAAATACATTAAGATTAATGTCGATGTTGATATTGTAGGGATTTTCTCTACAATAGACATTAATTACTTTTTTTAGAAAATTTAATAATCAATTTAAATAAAAATAAACCTATGAAAAACAAAGTCTTTTTTGGACCTGCAGGCAGTCCAGTAAACTATAAAGGTGCCGCTTATAAAGCTCCCAAATACATTCAAAGAATCGGACTTGACTCCTATGAATACCAGTCACCTTATGGGGTCAGGATTGGTGAGGAATCCGCCAGAATACTGAAAGAAGAAGCGGAGAAATTTGATATTCTGATTTCAATGCACGGCCCGTACTATATTAACCTGTGTGCAAAGGAAAGCGAAAAGATAGAAAAAAGCATCGGCCATCTGATAGCTACCGCCAGAGCTGGAGAATGGATGGGCGCATACAGGCTTGTTTTCCATCCGGGTTTTTACACCAACAGGAAACCGGAAAAGGCAATGGAAATTTCAAAACAAACTATCAACCGTCTTTTTGAGGAACTTGAAGCTGAAGGCATTGAGGAGTTTACTTTTGCACCCGAAACCACAGGAAAAAGAACTCAGCAGGGAAACATTGAAGAGATCGTTGAGCTGTGTGCAAGCTTTGATCACTTCGAGCCCACAATTGATTTTGCCCACATCCACGCTCGTGGAAGAGGATTTTTAACGAAAAAGGATGATTACAACTGCATTTTTTCCACAATAGAAAACAAGCTGGATATTGACCGCCTTCACTGTCATTTCACAACCATCGAATACGGCCATGGCGGAGAGGTCAAGCATCACACGCTGGATGAAAGCGATGAGTACGGACCCCAAATCGAGGATCTGCTTGCAAATCTCATTGACAACGGATGGAAGGCAAACATAATATGTGAGACCCCCTTAAGGGATATTGATTCCTTGAAAATGAAGGAACTGTATGAGAACATGCTTTAGTTTTTCTTCAGTTTGAGGACTACTACTTCAGAGTCGGTTCCCCATCTTAACGGCTGGTCCATTGAACCAACACCAGTCGTTACATTGAGGTAATGGCCTGAATTATCTCGGAACAATCCTCTGTTATATTCAAACATCCTGTCGGATATCCATGTTACAGGATAGAACTGTCCTCCGTGGGTGTGTCCGGAAAGCTGTATGTCAAAGCCTATTTTTGAATGGATATCCCATGCGTATGGAACATGATAAACGATTATATTGGTTTTATTCTGCTTTATTTCACTTTTAAGCTCATCCAGTGTCGGCATTTCAATGTCACCGAAGCTGTAGGTAAGTCCATAAATGTTCACTCCGCTGATTTCAACTGATTCATTGTCAAGAACTATTATTCCTGCATTTCTGCATGCTTCAATCACGTTGCGGATTCCCGGATAGTAGTCATGGTTTCCGGGAGTGAATATTATCGGCATTTCCACATCCTTTAACGGCAAGAAATCATCCGGTGCAACCAGAGATGATCCGTCAGCCAAATCTCCTGATATAATGGCAACATCACAAGTAGCAGAGAGCTCATCTAAAGTGTCCTTAACCTGACTTATGATTTTCTTGTATCTGACAGCTCCGAAGTGAACGTCTGAGAGGTGGACAATATTAATTTCCCTTTCCAGATTGTCCAGTTTCACTTCTTTGTGCTTTATAACTAATTTATGAGCCTTATAATATGCGTAAATTCCTATTAAGGGCACTGCCAGAAGCATTGCATAAATAATGTTTTGGTCAAGGTTTCCAATCAGATAGATTATTGTAATGTCAATCATAAACATCAGTGACGCCCACATCCAGATTGCAGATATCTCAGTTAATAATCGAGTTACGAATCTGGTTTTCTTCTCTTCTAAAAGCATCGGGGCAACATTAAGTATTCCTATTAAAACTGTTATTGAAAGTAAAGTCAAATCATCCAGCGGATAGAACAGCATGAATAGGAATTTCAGAAGGAAAAACTCAAAAAGCATGTAAAATGGAGTCATGAATGTTACTCGTCTAGTTCGAAAGCTCATTTTTAAATCACCAAACTTATAAATATTATATAGTTACAATAGTATTTATATTAATTAATTTTTATAGGGTGATTTTTTGAAGAACAATTCCAAAAAAAGCGAGGTTAAAAACCAAAGTCAAAAAACAGCAGTTCTGACCAGCGACAACAGGAAAAATGCCGAATGTGTCGTTTTGAAAGCTGCAGGTTATCCTTTTGACTTTGAAATGATGGACAATACCCTTGAAATCACCGACAAAAGTTTATTCGAGCAGTATGCCCGTGACCAGTGGCTGGGTATTGAAATCAACAATGAATCATACCTTTTCGACCAGAAAATCATCCCTGATTTTGCTTTTAAGGTAGTTTCTGTAGAGCCTGAAAACTCAATCATTTCAGAAAATACCAGAATCAACATCATCATTGATGAAAGTGAAAAGAAAAATACTTTAAAATCAGCAAAAAGCAGTGTCAGGCTGTCAGATGTTGTCGGCCAGACCAATGCCAAAAACAAGATCAAGGTTATTGAAAAGTATCTCACGGAACCTGAACGCTTCGGCGGATGGGCTCCTAAAAACGTTCTCTTTTACGGCTATCCCGGTACAGGAAAAACTATGCTTGTCAAAGGGCTTGCAAGCGAAGTTGACGTTCCCCTATATCTGATTAAGGCAACATCACTGATTGGAGACCATGTTGGAGATGCTGCGTCCAGAATACATGATCTTTTTGAAAAGGCATCCAAGAATTCTCCTTCAATAATTTTCATCGATGAGATTGATGCGATTGCGCTTCACAGGTCTTTTCAGTCCATTAGAGGAGACGTTTCAGAAATCGTCAATGCCCTTTTAACGGAAATGGACGGCATTACTGAAAACGAAAGTGTCATAACCATCTGTGCAACAAACAACAGAAGCTCTCTTGACAGTGCTGTTAGAAGCCGTTTTGAAGAGGAAATCGAATTCAAGCTGCCGGATGATGATGAAAGACGAGAAATTTTCGAAAGAAACATTGAAACAATGCCTTTGGAACATGACTTTGATTTGGAAAGGCTTGTCAGGATATCCAAGAACATGTCCGGAAGAGATATCAAGGAGAAAATCCTTAAGACTTCCCTGCACCATGCAATAGCTAATGATAAGGATATGATGGACATGTCAGATATCGATTATGCGTTGAAATCCAGCAAAGTAAAAATCAGCGACATCAAAGGAATGTTTGAATGAAATTTCAGGACTGATATTCACAAGCGAGTCAGCCATTTAGTTTCTGAAATTAAAGATATATTCTGCAGATTCTATGACATCTTTTTTATCGTCTATTGCGGCCTGTTTAAGATTTTTTGAAATGTCGAAAAATATCTTGTTGACTATGGAATTTGTTAGATTATTTAAAATTTTACTACTGCCATCTACATCAGACAACTTTGAAGATGCTTTTTTAGTTTCACGTTGCCTTATCTCTTCCATAGATACTCTTAAAGTTGATAGCATTGTTTCAACTTCCATTATTTTAAACGATTCTTTAAGTAAATTGAACTCTTCTTCGATGATGATTTCTGCCTCACCGAATTCCTTCTCACGAAGCTTGGTATTTGTGTCTGCAATCTCACGCAAGTCATCAATATTAAACAGCCTGACTCCCAATTCACATACATCCTCTGAAATATCACGAGGATTTGCAATATCAACCATAAACAAATCAGTTTCAACCAAATCAATTGATTCCAATCTTTGTTTAGTTATTATAGAATGAGGTGCGCTGGTTGCGCTTATCACCAAATCTGCAGTTTTCAGGTATTCATCCAGTTCTGAAAAAAGAATTGCGGTTCCGTCCAAATCCTTTGCAAGCTCAACGGCAACGTAAAATGTCCTGTTTGCAACGAAAATTGCGCTCAAGTCCTTTTCGGCCAATGCCTTAGCCACAAGTTTGCCCATCTTTCCGGCACCAATGACAAGAACTGACTTTCCTTCAAGTTCTCCAAGGTGCTTTTCAGCCAAATCGACTGCAGCTGAACCTATGGAAACTGAACCCTTGTTGATTTTGGTTCTGTTTCTGACAACCTGTCCTACGTGAATGGCTTTTGTAAATATGGCATCCAATGCCTTTCCGCAGTGAAGCTCTTTGGCTGCCTTGTTTTTGGAATCCTTGACCTGACCTAGAATCTGGTCTTCGCCCACAATCATTGATTCAAGCCCTGAAGTCATACGAAGCAGGTGCATTACTGCAACGTCGCCGTATTCAATGATGATGTTTTGATTTTCATGTGAGAGAAGCTCGTCGTCGCTGTCGATATAATTGTTGTAAATATAGTATTCCTTACGGTTGCAGGTTGATATTTCAACGTATTCAGTGATTGAATACTTCTCATGCAGTTTTAAAAACAGTTCATCGATTTGTTTTGAAATGTTTTCCATTGACTGGATATCTGCAATTTTATGGTCCACCCTTAAGTTAAGTATCATTGAAATCCCTCTTTATTGATTCATTGATAACAGCCTTTGCTTTGTCGATTTCTCCAGATTTTATTAATTTTAAAATATTTTCATCTTCAAATATTTTATAAAGATATTTTCGCCTTTCCTTCTGGTCCGGAATGATTTTCTTTAAAATTGAGCGTGAATAGTCCTGAAGCTCGATTTCCAGGATATCCTCTTCAGTGATAACGGACTGAATCTTTTTTCTGAGCTGTCTTGCCATCAGAGGGCTTTTGCCGTTGGTAAAAATAGAAATTTCGATATCTGCAATATTAAAGCTTGTCGGAACGATTACATCTCCTTCATATGGAAAATCGGCACGGTTGACCAATTTGCCTTCAGATATCCTGCCCACATAGTCAGACAGCTTTTCATCGCCGCTTGCCACAACAACCAAATCCGCCCATTCGACCAAATCGTCAACGTCATCAGTTGAGTGAAGTTCAGCCCCTTTTTCTTTCAGATTCTGTGAAATGGAGCTTCCCGCAAGTCTTACGACAGCCCCATGGTCTAAAAATTTGTTTGCTCTTCGGGTTGCAACTTCACCGGTGCCTAAAATGAACACTTTCAATCCGGAAGTTTTCAGATAAAGAGCAGTCCAATCCATATTAATCAGAATTTTCCAAGGATTGCGCTTTTAGGACACTGACCGCTTTTCTCAGGTCATTATTGCAATCCGTCAACACTTTCATAGCTTCAAGTTTGGAAATTTTGAATGTTTCAGCTAGCGCTTCAGCTCTTGCATCAGGTTCAGGTTTTTTAACACCCACCAATCTTTCTGCAAGCTCTTTTTTCAAATCCAAGTATTCGTCATGACTCATGCCCATATTTCTTAAAGTCATGTCTCTTAAAGGACAAGGTTTAGATGGCTTACAACACCAAATCAATGATCCAAAACAAGTTCCAGCCCCTTCACCTAACCTTGTTTGCCTACCAAACTCTGTTTTAATCTCAATATACTCTTGAGGAGTTAAATTAACCTCCTGCAATGCATTTAAAACAGGACATGGTTTTACAGGAGGACAGCAAAAAGCAAGTCCCCTTACATCTCCACCCCTACATATATGAGACGGTGCGTCTTCCCAAGTCATAATAATTCACCATAAATATAATGTATTAATTTTTCTTGATGACAATATATAATACTTTGTAATGTTACAAACAAAATTGATATTTTTTCCACAGCCCATTTTTTTTCAATTCCGCAATCAACTCTTCAAAATTTCCCTGATTATGTTTAATGCCCAGATTAAGGTCTTCTTCATGAGATTCCCTGAATAATCTATCAAGCTCATCATCATTTAAACCAAATTGACTTTTACTGATTAATGCATCATTTTCAAGACCCCATTCAAGATATATTTCAATTAACTGCACTTCTGAAATTTCATGTTCTTTAGCTTTAAGTTTAATCTTTTGTTCCAGAGATTTATCATTCAGTTCATTTAAATCAAATCATACAATAAAAACACCAAAATATTGAATTAATTAAAAAAACCAAAGTAACAACATTTTATTAAATTAAAAATAGACTTTGAATAAGGATAAATTTGAATTAACAAATTTTGACACATCCCTATCCAATTTACTAAAACATAGAACCGAAACATGGTTCAACATCATTATGATGTCATATATGATTATAACTATCAAAATATATAAACATTACTACAATTCCCTCATCACACAATCGAGACAATATTACCTTATGAATACAATATTACTCGATGATAACAATATTGATTTAAAAAAACAATAAATTTTAAATAGTTTTAAATCAAAATAAATATTTCTAAAACACTAATATAATTTTTACTAAAACATTGGTGTTTTTATGAATTGGAAAAATGTAATATAGTCTTTTACTTAATATTTGTACCATTTTTGTAAAATTATTCTTGGGCAGTTAATACCTGTGTATTAAGATTTACCAAGCTATCTCCCATTGACTTATGGGTTCAGTGAAAAAATATTTTTTTTCACGCTGTTGTATG
>NZ_JAFSNZ010000095.1 GCF_017447225.1 Methanobrevibacter sp.
AATAACTTACAACAAATAAGTTAAACCCTCTAACTTAGATGAGATAAATTATAAGTTAACATGATTAACTTAAAAGAAATAACTTTTAACATTTAAGTTATTATGAATAAGTTAAAAGATTTAAGTTTTAACTATTAAGTTATATTTTATAACTTCTATCTTATAAAGTATTTGTTTTCACAAATAAGTTATTAGTTATAAGTGATAAGTTAAAATAAAAAATAGTTATAAGTTATAACTTATAACAAAAAAATAATAAAAAAATAAAAGAGTGAAAATCACTCTATTTTGCATTTTGCAAGGTACCTTCAAAGTATGAAGCGTAACCTTTTAAATCAAGCATTCCATGACCTGAAAAATTCATGACAATGGTTTTTTCTTCACCAGTCTGTTTGCATTTCAATGCTTCATCAATGGTAGCTTTAATAGCATGGGTAGTTTCAGGAGCAGGAACAATACCTTCAGTACGGGCAAAAGTAATTCCAGCTTCAAATACATCTTTTTGATGGACTGACCTAGGGGAAATGTAACCTTCTTTAGTTAAAAGTGAAACAATAGGTGACATACCATGATATCTTAATCCGCCAGCATGAACTGAAGGTGCAACGAAGTCATGTCCTAAGGTGAACATCTTGAGCATTGGAGTAAAACCATTTACGTCACCGAAATCATAATCATATGAACCTTCAGTTAATGTAGGACATGCGCTAGGCTCAACTGCAATGAATTCAGTATCTGAATTACCGTCAATCTTATCTTTAATGAAAGGGAATAAAGATCCTGCTAAATTACTTCCTCCACCGGCACATGCAATCATGACATCGGGCTCTTCTTCAGCTTTTTCCAATTGAACTTTTAATTCCTGACCGATAATGGTTTGATGTAACATTACATGGTTTAAAACACTACCTAAGGAGTATTTTACTTCATCATTAAGTAAAGCTTCTTCCATAGCTTCAGAAATAGCTACACCTAAGGAACCAGGGTGATCTGGGTTTTCCTTAAGGATTTGACGACCGATTTGGGTATTTTCACTAGGTGAAGCGAAGACATTTCCATTATAGATGTTCATAATGTTTTTTCTGTCTGGCTTTTGATTGAATGATACTTTAACCATATATACTGTACATTCCAAATCAAGCATGTTACAGGCAAGGGATAGGGCTGTACCCCATTGACCAGCACCGGTTTCAGTAGTTAATCTTTCAACACCTTCCTTTTTAGCGAAATATGCCTGAGGAATAGCTGAGTTTAACTTATGAGACCCTGTAGGGGAAGTATCTTCCCTTTTATAATAAATCTTAGCTGGAGTATTTAAATATTTTTCAAGTCTTGTTGCTCTAAACAAAGGAGAAGGTCTGCCGACCTGCATATACAATTCTCTCACTTCATCTGGAATTGTTATGTATCTGTCAGGTGAGAATTCTTGTTCTAAGCCAGCTTTGGTAAAAGCCTTTTGTAAGTCTGAAATTTGATCTTTTCCTTCACTATTTTTTGGTTCTGGAAGTGGAGTAGGCAAGTCTGCCAATATATTATACCATTGTTTTGGCACTTCATCAGAATCTAAAGTAATCTTATAATTCATGTTAATAAATTTAGATTAATGTACTATTTAAAACTTTGTTGTACAAAAAAGTACAATTAATATATTAATAAAATGAATACAATAAAATTTAATATGAGAATCTTAGCAATTGATGTTGGAACAGGAACACAAGACATTATGATATATGATGACGAAAAAGAACTGGAAAATTCCATTAAACTAGTTTTACCGTCCCCCCATATGTTTATCTCCCAACAGATAAGGGAAATTGAAAATGACCTTTATTTTAATGGGGAAATAATGGGTGGAGGAAAAATAAAAAGAAGCCTTCAAGAGCATATGGATAAGGGATATAAGGTAGTTATGGAAGAAATTCCGGCTAAAACAATAAGAGATAAAATATCCCAAGTTGAAGCAATAGGAATTGAAATAGCTTCACCTGATAAGGAATATAAGGATTACACAAAAATAACACTTGGAGATATCAATATCACCCAACTGTCTGAGTTTTTATTGGGATATGATTTGGAATTCGATTTCGATGAGATTGCCATTGCAGTTCAAGATCACGGATATAATGAAAACATGGGTGACAGAGATTTCAGATTCGAAAAAATCAGAGAAAAGTTAAGTGAACCAATAAAGCCTGAAGAATTCTCATTTAAAGGAAATGTTCCAGAGTACTACACTAGAATGAAAGCTGTCGAAAGATGCCTGGAAAATGAGGGAATAGAAATAAAACCTGTGTTAATGGATACCAAATTCGCATCAATAGCTGGAATGTGTCATGATGAAACCGCATCAAAGCTGAATAGCTACATTGCAATAGATATAGGTAACGGACACACAACCGCAGCATCAATAGAAAACGGGAAAATACAGGCAATATTTGAACATCATACATCATCACTAACTCCAGAAAGTTTGGAAAATTACCTAAAAAGACTTGCTGATGGAATAATAACCAATGAGGAAGTCTACAATGATCATGGCCATGGAGCACATGTAATAAATCCGATTTCAAAAATCGAAAAGGTTATTGTAACCGGACCTAAACGTGAACTGATTGAAAAGACAAATCTTGACTGGCATCATGCATGTCCTGGAGGTGATGTTATGATGACAGGTACCATAGGACTTATTAAAACCCTAGAGGCATTGCATGTTTAAGATGGATTCCCATATTCACAGCGAATATTCTCCCGATTCTAAATCTAAACTGGAAGATATCTTTAAGGTTGCCAAATCCAGAAATATTGGTATCATTGCAATAAGCGACCACAACACTGTTGAAGGGTCAAAAGAAGCTCGAAAATTAACAAAAGATGATGATTTGCTGGTAATCCCATCTATAGAAATATCTTCATTAACCGGCCATATTTTGGGTTTTGGATGTGAAGAGTATGTTAAAAGGGATTTGCCCGGAGCCGAAACCATTGACCTGATTCATGACCAGGGCGGCATTGCAATAATACCTCATCCGTACTGCTTTTACAGGCATGGACTTTTATGCAAAGAGGATTATAAGGACTTAAAAATTGATGCAATCGAAACAAGAAATGCCCGTTTCATAGTTGGCTACTGTAACAGTAAGGCAAAAAAATTATCCGAAAAAGAGAATTTGCCTGCACTGGGAGCCAGTGATGCTCATTACTACAAGTTTGTAGGAGACTGCTATTCAAAAATTGACTGTGAAAAGGATATAGACAGCGTATTAAAGGCTATTAAAAAAAATAAGGTAGAAGCATTTGGAAAAGGAACGTCCAATATCAGATTGTCCAAATACTTGTTGGATTTTAAAATACTAAAAAAATTTGATTGAACTATTTTTCGAGTTTGATTTCAATGATAGAAACATTGGTTTTTTCACTATTGTAATTTTCAACCTCTTCAGTTGAAATTTGGATATCGGCAACAACTGCATCCTGAACAAAACTGTTTCTGACAATTTCTGCTGTGTCTACTGCACGGCTGATAGCTTTTCCTCTAGCTCTTAAAGTAACTGAATCATTGTCATTGAATTGTGTTACTACAGCTAATACATAGTTCATTACAGGTTTGTTACCTATGAATATAGTATTTTCTTCCATTATTCTATCTCCTTTATTATTTTCATAAATTTATTTCAGATCTTTGGATTAATATTAATTTGTTAATTGAATCCAATACAGCTAGAACACTAGCCATAACAATATCATCATTGATAGCCCTACCTGTAGATTTATTGCCTTCATTATCTGATGAAATAACGAAAACATCAGCTAAAGCATCAGTACCGCCGTTAATAGCTTCAAGATTATATTCTTCAAGCTCAATATCCATTGTATCCTGAATAAGTTCACGAATAGCATTTAATGCAGCGTCAACAGGTCCGACACCAGTATTGGATGTTTCTTTTTCAACACCGTCTATTTCAAGTTTGACTGTTGCAGTTGGAGATACGACTTCGCCGCACAACAATCCAAAACCCTTTAACTTGATTGGAGTTTCACGTGCTGAACCTAATTCCGTCAATGCTATTGCCTTTAAATCATCGTCTGTGACACATCTTCCCCTATCACCTAAAGCCTTGATTTGGGCAAAAACCTTATCAAATTGCTCATCACTTAAGTCAATATGATAATCCTTTAATTTTGATTTTAAAGCGTTGGCTCCTGTGTGTTTTCCTAAAACAATTTTTCTGGAATGACCTACCAGTTCAGGAGAAATAGGCTCATAAGTAGAAGAATTATTTAAAATTCCATGTACATGAATGCCTGATTCGTGTGCAAATGCATTGTCTCCGACTATAGGTTTATTTACGGGCATTTTTACACCAGTTAATCTAGCAACAAATTCTGATATGCTATAAATTTGAGTAGTATCAATGTCCAGGTCTATTCCATAAGCGGCATGGAGTGCTATAACAATCTCTTCAAGTGAAGTATTACCTGTTCTTTCTCCCATACCATTTACCGTGACATGTGCCTGATTAGCTCCACATTCAATAGCTGTTAACGTATTGGCAGTAGCCAAACCAAAGTCATTGTGAAAATGAACACTTATTGGTGTTTTAAAACTGCTTTTAATATCTGTTAATAAGTCTCTTGTAAGAATTGGAGTTAAAATACCCACAGTATCAGGAATATCCAAAAAATCAGCTCCCGCATCGACGATTTCACCAAAGATTTCAAAAAGGAAATCCCTTTCAGTTCGGGTAGCGTCTTCTGCTGAAAATTCAACGGCCAAACCATGGTCTTTAGCATATTCAACCGCTTCAACTGCAGTGGAAATGATTTTTTCCTTAGACATTTTAAGTTTATAGTCTCTGTGTAATGGAGAAGTTCCTATAAATGTATGAATATAATCCAGATCAGCATCTAAAACGGCGTCGATATCATTTTTAGAACTTCTGGCCAAGCCGACTATGGTGGAATCTAAACCCAAAGATTTGATTTTCCTATTGGATTGAAGTTCTCCATTGGAAGCGGCGGGAAAACCGGCTTCTATTTTATCGACTCCTAAACTGTCAAGCTTTTGAGCAATCTGAATCTTTTCATCAACAGTTAGGGCGACACCTGGAGTTTGCTCGCCATCTCTAAGAGTGGTATCAAAAATATAAATTTTATCAGCTAAATTCATATTTTCCCTTTTTAATATTTCTATGTCATCGCCATACATAAGATTAAATCTCCATAGGTATAATTAATTATTTTTATAAATTAAATACTTATCGTTTATTTATACTAGCAATAGAATAATAGATGTACATAAAAATGACAATAACCTATTTAAAATGTACATATTAATACATTGCCTTAAAATTTAAGTTAAAAGACTATTTTTTAAATATTTAAAATATGAAAATAATTTTTGTAAAATTGATGATTTTTTATCAAAATTACAAAAGGATGTACATATAATAATATGTATTATGAAGGTTTAAAATTATTGGCATTTTATTTGAAATTGATGATTAATTTTATACTTACCATACTATGAACTATTAATTTAATCAATCATTTCTTCAAGAAAAATGAAGGTGTGTGTGAATCAAAAATCAATAACATAATATTTAATCATAAACAAAAATATCTATATGAAAATCGGATTTACAACTCTATGCATGTTCATGGATGACAACCTGAAAATCATCGAGACCGCCCATGAGCATGACTTTGAAATGATAGAAATTCTTGGGGAATCACCATTTTTCATGAAAGACAACACGATGGCGTTTAAGGACTGCGGACTGGAAGTGTGCATACATGCTCCAACTGTTGACATTAACATTGCAAGCTTGAATACGGGAATTAAAGCGGAAAGCGTGAAGCAGATGAAAGACTGCATTGACTATGCGGAAAGCATCAACGCCCGTGCAATCACCATTCATGCAGGTAAAATTGGCCGTAACGATCCACCGCTTAGAAAACAGGCTCTGGAATTTGCATGTGAAAGCATTTGCGAACTGGTAGATTATGCTGATAATGTAATCGTTTCCGTTGAAAACATGCCAGTGAGACCTGCATTTCTTGGAAACAAGATAGAGGAACTTGAAATGTTTAAAAGTGAATGCGGGTGCGGAATCACAATTGATGTCGGACATGGAAATACCACAGGCAACAACAAAGAACTTCTGGAATTGAAGGGAATTACCTACTGTCATCTGAATGACAATGACGGAGTAAAGGACCAGCACATACCGCTGGGTGATGGAACACTGGATTTAGATATATTAAAAAAAGTTGAAAGAGGAATTATTGAGTTAAATAACTTTGATAATGTATTGAAAAGCAAAGAAGTGATTAAAAATCTATTTGACTAACTTGCCTTATGTTTTCAATTATATAGTCTGTCTTATCCATTAGCTTAGGTGACACTTCTTCCTGCTGCTCTATAGTTAATACGCTGACGTCAGCTCGTTTAAATGCCAGAACATCATTTAGGCCATCACCTACCATCATTACCTTATAGCCGTCATCCTGAAGGGACTTAACGACTTCGCATTTACCTCGAGTTGTAACGCTTCCATGAGCGTTGTCCTTATTAACACCCAACATGTCAGCCAATCTGTTAATAGCACCTTTTCTGTCTCCTGAAGCCAATACGATTTCACAGCCCTGAGACTTTAAGCTGTTAACGGTATCAAGCACACCGTCAAACAATTTTCCTGCAGAAGTAATAGTGTAAGCTATAATTCCAACATCCATGTCTAAAATAACAGCAGATCCATTGCACAGCTCCATATGAGGAACCTTTTGTCTTAATATTGGAAATCCGTCTGTGATATCGGACACAACAGCGGATTTTTCATTGTATAGGATTTCTTTTACTTCATCTTTAGTGGTTTCAAAATTGGTAAAGCTTACATCAAAATCAATGTTGAATTCCTTTATAACATCTGACAACAATGTATTTGAATCTAACTCCAGCAGCTTATTTGTATTGTACTGAAGGACAACCAAAGCTAGAGAATCTTTCTGGTCAATCAAATCTAGAGAATTGATGTCAGTGAAGAGATTACCTGAAATGACATCCTTAATAACCCTATAACGCTCAATCAATGTTCCTGAATTATCAAACACAACAGCCTTTTTCATATTTAATAATAGCATTTTGTTATTATTTAAAAGTTTTTAGAAATCAGTTATAAGTTATAAGTGATTCATAAAGCTATTTAATTATAAATTATAAGTAATATTTACTTTCAAAAAAACCAAGTTATATAAATATTAAAAAATAAACCTATATTTATTATATTTATGTAAGGTGTTTTAATGAACGTTATTGAAAAATTAAACTCCATCAAAAACGGAGAATTAACCGCTAAGGAAAATGTTGAAAACTTCCTTAAAGTTATTAAAGAAAAAAATGACTCCATTAATGCTTTCATTGAATTAAACGAAGAAAATGCATTAAAACAGGCGGAAGCTATTGATGCGAAAATAGCTAATGGAGAAGAAGTTGGAAGCTTAGCAGGTTTAGTGTTTGGAATTAAAGCAAATATTAATGTTGAAGATATAATCATTTCTGCAGCTTCAAAAACATTGGAAGATTACTACGGAAGTTACAATGCAACTGTTGTCGATAATATATTAGCAGAAGATGGAATAATTATCGGTATTGCAAACATGGATGAATTTGCAGCTGGTAGTTCAACTGAAACTTCCTATTATGGACCAACTCAAAACCCTAAAGCATTAGGAAGAATTCCTGGTGGTTCATCAGGTGGTAGTGCTGCAGCTGTTGCAGCCGGAATGTGTGATATAGCATTAGGTTCAGATACCGGAGGATCCATCAGAAACCCTGCATCACATTGTGGCGTTATAGGATTTAAACCGACATACGGTGCAGTTTCAAGACAAGGTTTGCTTGACCTGTCAATGAGTCTAGACCAAATCGGTCCTTTTGCAGAAGATGTCAGCGGTATCGCACTTGCATTGAACACTATCGTTGACTATGATGAAACCGAATGTACTACCTTGAACTGGGAAGAGCCGGATTTCACAGAATGTCTTGAAGACAAATCCCTTGAAGGTATGAAAATAGCAATATGTAAAGACTTCATTGAAGTAACAGACGATGAAATCAATAAAACCGTCAACAAAGCTATTAACAAATTGGTTGATGCCGGTGCTGAACTTGTTGAAGTGTCATTTGACCATATCGACTTATGTTTACCAACATACTACCTAATCAATTATGTTGAATTCTTCTCAGCTACAAGAAAATACGATGGAAGGGAATACGGTTCCAGAATCGAAGAAGTTTGTGGAGATGAAGTATTAAGAAGAATTAAAATAGGTTCACACATTGCACAAGCTGAATTCAGCGGAAAATACTACAAAAAAGCACTTCAGGCAAGATCCCTTATCCGTAACGAGATCAATGCAATGCTTGAAAACGTTGACTTGATTGTAGGTCCGACCGTGCCTAAACTTCCACATGAAATAGGTGAAGAATTGGACACTATGGAAATGTATGCTTACGATGTATTAACAGTTATTGCTAACCTTGCAGGAATCCCTGCAGCAAGTATCCCAGCAGGAACAGTTAATGACATACCAGTAGGTCTTCAAATACAGGCTAAACCATTAGAAGATGAAAAAATTGTTAAAGCAATGGCTGTATTTGAAAATACTCAATAATTAAAGGGTTTTTAACCCTAACCATTTTATTTTTTTACAATTAACCATTGAAGTAAAAATACTAAAATAGTACTTAAATATAGCATATTTAATATAAATTTTACACTTGAAATGCATGTCTAAAAAAACTTAAAACTTATAAAAATCATAAGTCTATTTGAGGTTATTTTATGACAAAAATTGGACTTGCTTATGTAAAAGGTGCTGTTCCCGGATTTGAACAATTTGGAAATTTACCGACAGACATCGTCAAGGAAAACGGTTTGGTTAATGGAAACAAAGCAAGCGATGAACTTGACGCATTGATTATACCTGGTGGAACATTAATAGAATCCAATGACATTGACATGGACTTGAACAAGGAAATCCTGAAAATGGCTAAACAGGGAAAACCGATTATCGGAATATGCGCCGGTTTTCAGCTGCTTTCAAACCAGATTGATATAGGGCGCAAATCAGAAGTCCCTATCATAAAAGACGGATTGGGTTTGATTGACGTTGAATTCTCACCGCTGATTACAAGTGACAGGGTTGTAGCTAAAGTTTATGATAACTCTTTTATAACAAAAAATCAAAATGAAGATGTTAAGGGATTCCATACACATACCTACGGAAAGGTTGTTGGTGATGCAAAGCCTCTGTTTTACTCAAAAGTCCAAAGAATGAATTATGGAGATACCAATAAGGCCGGAGACTATAATATATTCTCCGGAGCATGTAATGACGATGGAAATGTCATCGGTACAATGATACACAACATTTTAGATGAAAATCCGATTATTGTAGAAAATTTCCTTAATCAAATAGATGCAACGGATGTTGAAGAAATTTACAGTAGAAACAAAACTGTGAAAAAGTATATTTTATCTGAAGTTGGAATCGGCACTAATATAAAGATACCTCAAGGAAAAATTAATGACAAACCGAAATTCCTAATGATAGGAAGTAACGGGTCCGATTCCGGAAAAACATTCATATTGACTGGTTTGGCCGGAGCATTAAGAAAAAGGGGATATAAGGTAGCGCTTCTTAAAGTTGGTCCTGATGTGCGTGATATTATACCGGGATTATACTTGACAAAAGACTATATGAATGACTTCAGCTCAATAAAAATAGGACACCTTGGATGGAGCGACATAGAATCTACAATAGCCAGACTGAATTCTTCAGACTATGATATTGTACTGATTGAAGGAGTAATGAGTGTGTTTACCGGTTTGTTGAATGAAAAAGTACCGTTTTCAGCAGCCGAAATTGCAATGTCATCAAATATACCGATGCTTCTAATATCTGGAGTTAACAAGGGAGGAATTGAATCCGCTGCAGTAGATTTAGTAGCACATGCAAACATGCTTGAGAAATTTAATGTAGATGTCAAGGGAATTTTATTGAATAAAGTATATAATGAAAATATATTCGATAACGTCGTTCCATATATTCGCAACAATTCAAATGTCGATGAAGTGTTAAGCGTTGGAAAGCTTAAGCTTGAAACAAGAGGCTTCACACCGGAAATTGAAATAAGATATGACCTGTTTACAAAAGCTGCCCTTGATTTGGTGGAAGAATCACTAGATATTGATAAAATTGCCGATATGGCCCAGGAAGTCAAGTTCAATCGCATAATTCCATTTGAAGAAATTAAAGATAAGGTGATATAATGGCACTTAATTTAAGCCCTGAACAGGGCGTTAAGCTAACAAAAAAAGACAGGGTTCAGGTTGCAAGAAAAATACGCCAGGGATGGAAAGCAAACTGTCTGATTCCCGATTATGTATTTGACGAAAACGGAGACATTCAAATAGGATCCGATAAAAACCGTCGCGTAGTCAAAAAAGTCAAGATACTTGATGACGGGATTCATTTTGAAAAGGCTCTAAAAAACAAGACACTGAGAGTTCCATGGGACAAAATCTCTCTTATTGAACCGACAAAAGAAGTTAGGGACGGTTTAAAAATAGGAATGTATGATGGAAAATACGTTGTTTTCAGCATTTATAACTCATATAAAATACAGCAAATCACTCAATTTATAATTGAGCATATTAAAAATAAAAAAATGGATAATACTAACATGTACAGTTAGTATTCTTCTAAATATTTTTTAATGATATCGTTTCCTCTAAGAAGAACCAAATCATTATCTTCAGCATATTTTTTTGCATCATCGAATGATGTAGCCTGACCGGTTTCACCATCCATCATTTCACAAACGACACAAACAGGAGTGACCCCTGCCATTTCACACATTGCAAGACCGATTTCTGTGTGTCCTCTTCTGTTTTTGACAGTATCAACCGCTCCTCTTAAAAGACAGACATGACCTGGTGATCTGAAAGTTTTACCGAACTCATCAAATCTTTCATCCCTGAACATTTTAGCCATTTCACTAATAGTCATTGCCCTGTCGTGGTCTGTAACACCAGTGAATGATTTTCTGTGATTTACCCAAATTGAAAATGAAGACCTTTCATCGTACGGAATGTCATTAGGAGCAAGTTCAGCTAAATTTGGATACTTTTTAGTAGCTGCTTCCATAATATCAACCATAAAAGGCAAGTTGATTTCATCACAGAATTTGGAACTGATACAGTTACAGATTAATCCGCCAGCATCGTTTCTCATAGTAGCTATGGATTTAGGAGTTACAAACTCTGAAGCGATAATCATGTCGATTTCGCCTTCTCTGTCATCATTGTCGTATACTAAAATAAATTTACCTTGTCTTAAGGCTTCAAAACCTTTTTCTAAATCTGTTTCTTGATTCATAGTAATGTCTCCTTGTGTACTAGAACCAGGGTTAAAAATATAATCTACTTATTCTCTTTCATCCGGACTGTCACCGTCGGTTTTGGAATTTCACCAAATCAACACATTTCCTTCGTGCTCGTGGACTTATTTTGTTAAAATCACCACCGGTGGAGAATTTCACTCTACCCCTGAGAACGTATTAAAAAATATATCAGTTATATATAAAATACTTTATGGTTTAATTATATTAACTAATATTTTTCAAATATTGCTGTGAATCATTAGGAAAGATATACTTATAATACTCTAAAAAAGAATTAGCAGGTAATTTCCTTTTTTTATTAAGCATGTCATTCCAAATAGAATTTGCTTCTTTTTCTGTAATAATTTGATTTTCAAAAGAAATGGCTATAATCATGGATGAAGTTAAAAGAGTTAAATTAAATTTTTTTACATAACTTTTTACATCACTTAGATTATTAGAAGCTATAATTCCATCATTTACTATAGCATAAGATAATGCAGCAGCTTCACCTTTTCCAACAACCTTAAAATTATCCCAATATCCATTTTTAATACATTTATATTTTGTATACTCTTCAGAAAAAATATCCATATTTATAATCTTTACAAAACCTGAACTAATAATGTCATTAAATGATTTTTTGAGCATAGGATCATTGCATAACAGAATTAACTCATCATATGCAGGTTTTGGAATATTAATTTCCTTAAATAGCTTTTTTAATATAAAAACTTTATCAATTACTAAAAAAGTAAAAAAACAATCGGTATCATAGAATATTTGTTTCTTAAACAAAAGAAACACCCTTTTTATTATTTGTATATGATATCCGCTCTATAATTTCTAATAAAAATTTCATCATGCATTCCTTTAGAAATTTTATTTTTACTAAAAACTTCTTCAGTCAAAGGAATAATAGAACCTAATGAATAAAAGTGTTTATTAGATGGAGATGGCTCATATAATTCAGTGTCAAATCCTAATTTTTTAGAATTTCTTATAACATTTAGTTTAAATTTTTTGAATTCATCAAGTGAAATTAAATCTTCTTTTCTTAATCTATTCAATAGATGTGAATGGCTAATTTGAAAAAATTGTTCGCATTTAATCATATCTTTTAAATCCCAATTTATAATATTATTTCGATAAATATAATCAGATAATGCACAATCAGGCATTAATAATGAAGATGCGAAATTATTAGCATTTATTTCACTCTCAATATTAATATTATCAGTGCAAACAATCCATCCGTCTGATTTTTCATGGAGTAAATGATATAATTCATGCGCAAAAGTGAAATTTTGTCTGCCTTTAGAATGAGTTGAATTAATTAAAACCAAATAATCTGTACTATTTTTTGAACAACATCCACTGATAAATTGGTCCATTTCTAACCATTGAATAGTTAAATTATTAATCTTATCTAAACAAATAGAAAAAATATTCAAAGGAGAATAACTATCAATACCCCATTTTCTTCTTTGTTTCAATGCTAAATCATCAATATCATTTTTTAACATTAGATTACTCCTCATTTAATTCTCTTAGTAATTTTAAATAATTCATTGTTTCATTTATTTTAGCAATTACATTTAAATCAACATTTTTATCAATTCTAAAAGCAATTTTAGGCGCATTATATTCATCAGATTCACCTAAAATATATTCAGGAGAACAATTATAGAGTAAACAAAGTTTATCTAACAAATCCAAATTTAAATTTCGTTTATCCCTTTCAATTTTAGATAAATTACTTTGATCTATACCTAAATAATTACTAACTTGTTTTTGAGAAAATCCATGATTTTTACGTAATTGTTTAAGTCTACTAATATTTTTTTCCATTTTAATTACCTAAATAATTATATATTAATTATATAAATATCTGTCATATTAATATATTTAAAATTATCTAAAAATAGGTCAAAATTCAATGCTTACGATATCGCCGTCTTCAAGATTCAGCTCATCTCTCAATTTTTTCTCAGCAATGAATTCAAGATAGTTTTCTGTGTGTTCGGTTTTTGCCGGGAACACAATTGCACCTTCAACATCATCATTTAAAACAGCTTTGATATATTTAACAGCACCAAAGCCTTCATCAGGCTTAATGATATTTTCACAGCTGTCTTTAACCTCATTTATTTGGTCTAAATATTCTTCCGGTACAATAATATTCAATGTTCCTGGATATGGCTTAAAACCGCAATTTTTGATAAAATTATTAACATAAAAGTCCTGTGAAAGGAAAAAGGCCGCTTTTCCCAAACCCGTTGTTACTTCACCATTAAGTTTCATCTAATAACCTCTCTATGATTATATTCTAATTAACATATTTATATTAATTATTAAAAATAAAAATAATTATTAACAAATCAGATGAAAGGTATTAAAATGGAAGTTAAAAAAATTAAAACAGATGTGTTAATTGTAGGGTCCGGTGGAGCCGGTTCAAGGGCAGCTATTGAAGTTGACGACGCTGGTCTTAAGGCAACAATTGTATCAAAAGGACTATCATTCAGATCCGGCTGTACAGGAATGGCTGAAGGAGGATATAATGCAGTTTTTAAGGCTGTTGATGAAGAAGACTCAATCGATGCCCATATAAAAGATACATTAAAAGGCGGAAGCTATCTTAATGATGAAAAACTGGTTAATATCCTAGTCAACGAATCGCCAAAAAGACTGATTGACTTGGAAAACTATGGTGCATTATTTGACAGACAGGAAAACGGTAAAATTGCACAAAGGCCATTCGGTGGTCAGACATACAGAAGAACATGCTTCCAGGGAGACAGAACCGGTGCTGAACTTTTAAATGCTTTAAAAGAAGAGATTATCAGAAGAGATATTGAATGCATTGAAGAAGTTATGATAACCTCTTTAGTTCAGGACGGCATCCAAGTGATTGGAGCAACCGGATTTGACCTGAAAGATTCAAGCATTATATATTTCCAGGCAAAAGCCGTGATATTTGCAAGCGGTGGAGCCGGTCAGCTATACCCTGTAACTTCCAATACCTTTCAGAAAAACGGGGACGGCTTTGCAATAGCATACAGAGCCGGCGCAAACCTTATTGATATGGAGCAGGTTCAATTCCACCCTACAGGAATGGTAACTCCCGAATCCAAGAAAGGAGTTTTAGTGACAGAAGCTGTAAGGGCTGAAGGCGGCAAGCTATTAAATAAGAATGGTGAACGTTTCATGGCCAAATATTCACCTGAAAAGATGGAGCTGTCAACACGTGATGTTGTTGCAAGATCAATCTATCAGGAAATCATCGAAGGAAGAGGCAGCGAACACGGCGGAGTATACCTTGACATTTCACATCTTGACGATGATTTGATTGATGAAAAACTTGAAACTATGGTCCTGCAGTTTGAAAATGTTGGCGTTGACATCAAACATGAACCTATAGAAGTTGCTCCAACAGCACATCACTTTATGGGCGGAATTAAAATAAATACTGATGCATCAACATCCCTTCCAAATCTGTTTGCCTGCGGAGAGGTATGCGGCGGAGTCCATGGTGCCAACCGTTTAGGCGGTAACGCTCTGGCCGATACACAGGTATTCGGAAAAATCGCCGGTGAAAGTGCTGCAAAAGCTGCTAAAGAAAGTGAACTTAAAGTTAATGATGAAATGTTTTTAGCTGAAAAGCAAAGAATCGAAGGATTAATAAAACCGGGATCCATTAAAGCTTCTGAATTTAAGGAAAACATCAAAAAGCTGATGTGGGAAAAAGTGGCTATTGTACGTGAAGAAAAGACTTTAAACGAAGCGCTTAAGCAATTGCAGGAAATGCAAAAGGATTTAGATAATATTGATGTATCTGACAAAAATCAGTACAACACCGAGTTAATGACTGCATTGGAAGTAATTAATATGGTTGAAATCTGTATTCTGGTTGTTAAATCAGCAATATTGCGTCGTGAAAGCAGAGGCGCTCACTTTAGAAGTGATTTTCCTGAAAGCAATGACGCCTGGAAAAGAAGTATCGTTTTAAACAAAAATAAAATAAAATTTGAAGCAAGATAAAAAAATTAGAGAGCTTTTTTAAGCTCATCTATTGTAATTCTTGCTTTTTCATAAATTTCAGCTTCATCCAATGTAGTCAGTTTCTTGTTTTCCATCAATATTTTACCATTACAGATTGTAGTGTCTACGTTAGATCCGTTAGCAGAATAAATAACATTGGAACTTAAGTTAGAACTATCCGGAACCATATTAGCATTATTTGTATCAATTAAGATTAAGTCTGCTTTTTTGCCGACTTCAACAGATCCAATTTCATCATCCAATCCCAGAGCCTTAGCACCGTTAATGGTTCCCATAACCAATGCCTCATCGGATGTGAGAACCTTAGGATCAAGAGTTGAAACCTTTTGAAGCAAACTGGCAGTTTTCAATTCCTCAATCAGGTCCAAGTTATTGTTTGATGAAGCGCCGTCTGTTCCGATTGAAACACAGATATCGTTTTCAAGCAATTTGGATACAGGTGCTATTCCTGAAGCCAGTTTCATGTTACTGCATGGATTGTGTGAAATTTTAACATCATTTTTCTTAATTATCTCAATTTCATCATCACTTAACCATACGCAATGGGCACAGACTACATCAGGACCTAAAAATCCTATTGAATCCAAATATTCAAATGGTCTTAATCCTTTTTCGGCTGAAACATCATCAATTTCCTTTTGAGTTTCACTTACATGAATATGAATCTTAATTCCGTTTTCATCAGCTAATCTGCGAACTTCTTTCAATAGCTCTTCTGAAGCTGTATATGGTGAATGCGGTCCGAAAAATACTTTTATTCTTCCGTCAGCCGTATCATGACAATTCTTAAATAAAGTCATGTTTTCTTCAATTTCAGCTTTTCTTCTTTCCTCATCACCAAAGTCAATCATACCGTATGAGAGTACTGCCCTTATTCCAGACTCATCAACTGCCCTTGCAACATCTTCCATATAAAAGTACATGTCTGAAAATGTTGTGGTACCTGATTTGATAAGTTCAACAGCTCCTAAAAGAGCTCCAATATAACAATAATCACCGTTAAGATTTGCTTCCATTGGCCATATGTTGTCATTTAACCATTCATCAAGACTCAAATCATCGGCAAGTCCTCTGAATAATGTCATTGACAAATGGGTATGTGTATTTACAAGACCCGGAAGTAAAATTTTATCGGTTGCATCAATTATTTTATCCACATTTTCTTGTGATATATTATCTGAAATTTCACAAATCAAATCATTTTTAATTAATAAATCCTTTTTACCTTCATAATTAACATTAGGATTTAAAATTAATGCGTTTTTAATTAAAATTGTATTATTTACCATATTAATATGTCTAAGTGTGATATTATATAAATTTTTCATTATAATATAGTGATTAGCTTTAAAAATGTTAAAAATGAATTTAGAAGAAAAA
>NZ_JAFSNZ010000096.1 GCF_017447225.1 Methanobrevibacter sp.
CATAAATAACTAGAAATTAGTAAAAAACATGAAAAGTATTAAATTAGAGAATTATGGTGAATCCTCTTGATAAATTTTTAATTAGTTTTAATTAACTGGAAGCATTATTCATGCTTTTTTTTAAAATCGGAGGTTAAGAATGAAAAATAAACTAATACTGTCTTTGGTTGTTTTGCTTGTTGCCGTTTCTGTTCTTGCTGAAAAAAATTTCGTTTATCAAATAAAAGAGGATGGAATATGAGTTTTTTAGATAGAATTTTAGGAAATAACAAGAATAATACTTCAAATCAGAAAAGTGAACCGACGGAAATTAACAATCAAAAACAGGTTAGGAAGCCATCAGGACAGATAAACACTAAGGAAATGAGTGATCAAGAATTGTTTGATGCAATATTCAAATCAAAAGATTCTGTGAAGGATAGTGGATTTTCAGTTGGGGAAATCGTAAACATGTTTCACAGAATCAATGATGAGTCTTATCTGAAAAAACTTGAAGGGATAAAATTTGTGGGAGACAATCAAAGAAACATCGCTAAGGCTATCATTCACAGAATCACAGATGAACAGTTCCTTGCAGATTTAATCATATCAAAAGGACCAGAATACCACATCATACGTCAATTGGGGGATGAGGAATCAATTAGAAAAGTTGTAGACAATATTGAAGATAGTGATTTCAGAAGTTTTCTAATAGATAATGGATTGATGAGGGCTCGGGATAAGATTAAGGAAATACTTCCATCCGAAGCATTCAGAGAATTGAATAATCTGGAAAATAGATTTTTTGGAAACGGCCGTATTAAAATAGCCATTGACATGAAAAAAAGCATTGAAGCCTGGCCAAATGACATGAAAGCTTTTTATTATTACTTGATTGCTGAAGCTATAAAATATAAAAGCAAATATGACGAAAGGCAATATGCATTTTATGCGGCACAGCTCTACTATAACCCTGCCAATACTTCAATGGGGTGAATTTTCATAAAAAACTTGGATGAATTCAGCGATATTGAAATCAGCTCCAAAACAGCTGAAATGTTGCATGAAAGATTCCCTTTACCAAATTCCTTTGAGGAATTACTATAATAAAACGTAGGGGCATGGAGTTTGTATGCATACTAACTTTAATGATTTAAAAAACATTTGTTTGAAATGAATGTATTCTAGTGAAATATTCTAAATATTAATCTTTTTTCCACCAAATCAAAATCCAGTCTGCCTTATCCTTTTTGTTGTATAATTTTCCGGTTTCAGGGTCTTTGGTGAGAATATTTCCTAAATATTCTTTTAATTTATTTTTTTCTTCATCATTCAACAAATCAAGGCGGAACTTGCCGTTGTCCATTGCCTCTTCAATATTTTCATACTCTCTATATGCCATGATGTCCAGTCTTTCAACATTTGCATATATTCCCATATTGAAGAGTATGTTGAACAGGTAGTTATGTCCCGGAAAGTGTTTGTTTTCACGTCCGATGTATTCATTGAATTCCCCTTCAATTTTCCAGTTTTCAGGTCCGAACAATGTTATGAAAACATATTTATTAGCTATTTTGTCAATTGTTTCTAAGGTTTCTTTTATTGGAATGATTCCGTTAAGTGATCTTGATGCCAAAACGACGTCATGTGAACCTACTTCTTCATAGGTAATTTCCTCAAGTGGCTTTAATATGGTTTTGACATTATTAATTCCTTTTTCTTCAGCTCTTTCTTTTAAAAGTTCAAGCATTTTAGGAGATGAGTCAACGCCAGTAATGCTTCTTACTTTTTCAGCTAGTGGTAATGTAATTGAGCCTTCACCGCAGCCTAAATCAAGCACGCTGTCATTTTCATCCAAAATCAGTTTTGAAAACAAAAGGTCATGATAATCATCTTTTTTAGCTCTTTTGTGAAATGAAACTGCAGCTTTATCCCAGTCCTTTCCACGATCTTCTTTTTGCGTTAACTGTTCAGCCCAGAATTCATCCCATTTAACATCATCAGGGTTTTCAATGCATTGCTTCATAATTACACTTCTGTTTTTCCATTTAATACATTCTGGTAATCTTCATAGTTTTCCTTAAGAAGACGTGGGATTTCCAGTTCGTATGGACAGTTATCAACACATGCGTAGCATTCCATGCAGTCAAGGGTCTTGTCCATCATTTCTTGATATTCTTCGGTCAAATAAGGTTCAGCCGGAAATCTTCTAATCCAAAGGGACATTCTGGCACATAAACTGATATTAATGCCTTCAGGGCATGGCATGCAGTATCCGCATCCTCTGCAGAAATCCTCGCCTAATTGCTTTTTGTCGTTTTCTATAGCTGTTTTCAGTTCTTCATTCAAAAGAGTATTTTCGTCATATGATAAAAACTCATCAAGCTCTTCCATTTTCTGAATTCCCCAGATAGGAAGCACATTATCGAACTGGTTAATGTATGCGTATGATGCTTTTGAATTTGTAATGAGTCCTCCACCCATCGCTTTCATTGCAATAAAACCGACATCCAATTCTTTGCATTTGTTCACCAGATCAATTTCTTCCTGACCGCTTAAATAAGAAAACGGGTATTGCAGTGTTTCATACAGTCCTGATTCAATTGCCTCATGAGCTATTGTAATTTTATGTGTTGTAATACCAATGTGGTTTATTAATCCTTCTTCTTTTGCTTCAAGCATTGCTTTATATAGGTCATCTTCACTTTTCGGACAAAATGATATATTGTGGAACTGATACAAATCCAGATAGTCAGTTTTCATGCTTTTTAATGATTGCTCCAGCTGTTTCCAGAACTCTTCAACTTCTTCGGCAGCACCTTTGCTTGCAAGATAGATGTTTTCCCGTACATCTTCAAAAGCTTCGCCAAGTTTTGCTTCACTGTCAGTATAGAAATGCGCAGTGTCATAGAAATCTATTCCGTTTTCATATGCATGATGCAGGATTTCAACTGAATCTTTCATATTTCTTCTTTGGATAGGCAGAGCGCCGAATCCGTTTTTGTTAACTTCTAAATTTGTTTTTCCAAGTCTCATTTTAATAACCGATCATTTTCAATATTACATAAAAAATAAGAATTATTATTAACAGTATAATTGAGGTTCTTGCTGAAAAAAATCTTGTCTTTTTGAATTCCTGGTCTTTAACTTCTCCGGTCTTCATGATTCTTTCCTTTTCAAAGGAACATTTCTGATATATCGCTTCTAAATCCTTTGGAAGTCTTCCATGTTCATTTAACAGATTAATGGTTTTATTTAAATATTTAATTGCCTCACTGTCATTACCTAATTTTACACAGCAGAAAGCTGCCTTATAGTTGAAGTTCGTAATCAGTTCCAAATCGTCAACCTGTTTTTCATAGTCAATGCAGTTGTTGTAGAATTTCAATGCGTCCTTATATTCATGAAGTTCGTATAACGCATCGCCTTTTGCATTAAATCCGATTAACGTGTCTTCATTGAGAAGTGACTTATCAAGATATTCCAGTGCCTCATTGTTTTTGCCGTTTTTCTGAAGCATCTGGCCTTTGTATAAGTCTGATTTTGTATCTCCGCCGAACTGACTTTCATATTTGTCCAGGCTTTTTAAGGCATCATCATATCTTTTGGCCTGAATGAGAAGTTCAATCTTTCCCATTATGACTTCCTTTTTAGAGATACGTGGCTTTTCAATCGGTGAATAGGATTTATATTTTTCTTCAGCCTTATCCATATATTCCAGCGCTTCATCAATCTTGTTTTTATTGAATCTGGACAGTGCCTTGTCACAGATGACATTGATGGATCGAGGCTGTTTTTCCAGGTATTGATCAAAGTATTTCTCACCAAAATCTCCATTATCGTGAGTTTCATCATAATACTGATAATACAGGCCTTTTTCCTCTAAAGCAATCAGATAATCTTTTTCAATTAATAAGTCAATAATTGTCAAATAAGACTCAACATCATCTTTCCCGTGTCTTTTTTTAGCAAGCTTGAATGCCTCTTCGTAGTTTTCATCTTCAATATATAGCTTTGCCGTTTCTATAGCATCACTCATTTTATCAACCTATATAATTTATCAAATTCCATTTTTTCATAACTACTCTAATTTAAATTTGTTTTTTCAACTTAAAAACATTAAGTATTTTTATATCTTTATTTAAATATTATTAATAGATAAAGAGTTGAAGTTTCACTCTTATTACTTATTTTATAAAATTTAAATTGTGATGATTAAATGAATGATTTAGAAGAAATTGTATATAAGCATGCTTTATTGAATGCTGCCAAACATAAGGGAAACGCAAATCCCGGTGCTGTAATCGGTTCTATCATGGCAAATGAACCTGAACTCAGAAGCAGAGCAAAGGAAATCGGTCCTATTGCAGGAAAAATCGTAGCTCAAGTCAATAATTTGTCAGCCGATGAACAGGCCAATGAAATGGAAAAATTCGGCGTTGAAGTTCAGGAAAAAAAGAAAGTCAAAGAAGTGGGACTTCAGGAACTTCCGGGAACACATGAAAATATAGTTCTGCGTTTTGCTCCAAATCCGAGCGGACCGCTTCACATCGGACACTCAAGAGCAGCAGTTCCTAATGCAGAATACGTTAAAAGACATAATGGTAAACTGATTTTAAGAATAGAGGATACCGACCCAAAAAGAGTATATGAAGACGCTTATGAAATGATTCCTCAGGATCTGGAATGGCTGGGAATCAATCCTGATGAGATAATTTATCAGTCCGACAGATTCGAAATTTATTATGATTATGCACGTCAATTGATAGAAAAAGGTGCAGCATACATGTGTACATGTGACGGCGCCACATTCAAGGAATTGAAAGACAGCTGCAAGCCATGTCCGTGCAGAGACAATTCAGTTGAAGAAAACCTTGAATTATGGGAAAAATTCGATACAATGGAAGCCGGTGAAGCAGTTTTAAGAGTAAAAACAGATATCAACCATAAAAATCCTGCTATCCGTGACTGGGTTGCAATGAGACTAGTTGATGAGACTCACCCTAGATTAGGCAACAAATACCGAATATATCCTATGATGAACTTCTCAGTAGCTGTGGATGACCATTTGATGGGAATGACTCATGTTTTAAGAGGAAAAGACCATTTGGCCAACAGTGAAAAACAGAAATACCTCTATGACCATATGGGATGGGACTTACCGGAATTCATCCATTACGGCAGATTGAAAATGGAAGATATTGCATTAAGCACCTCCAAAGCACTTGCAGGAATTGAAGAGGGAACCTACAGCGGATGGGATGACCCAAGGCTCGGAACCTTAAGGGCAATCGCAAGACGTGGAATCGACCCTAGAACCATTTACAATTTAATTACAGAAATCGGTGTAAAAATGGCAGATTCAGCTATCAGCTGGAAAAAAATATATGGTCTAAACCGTAACTTCCTCGAACCTGTAGCAAACCGTTATTTCTTTGTGGAAAATCCTCAATTGATTGAAGTAAACAATTATAACGGCGGAGATATGGTCATTGAAAGACCCCTTCATGCAGACCACCTGGATAGAGGCAACAGATTACTTCCATTCAACGGCAGCGCTTATCTTGCAGAGTCCGATATTGCCGATGGAATATTCAGACTGATGGATGCTGTCAATGTCGATATTAATGATGGCGATATTACTTACAACTCAGATTCCTTTGAAGAAGCAAGAGAGTTGAAAGCCAAAATCATCCAATGGGTTCCTGTTGATGATAATGTTAATGTCACCATAGTCATGGATGACGCATCACTAAAAACAGGTCTTGGAGAATCAGCTTTAAAAGATTTGAAAGTCGGAGACATTGTTCAGTTTGAAAGAATAGGTTTTGCACGTTTGGATGAAATCAAAGATGACGGATTAGTATTCTACTATGCTCATAAATAGGTGATTTGATGACTCTATTCACTAA
>NZ_JAFSNZ010000097.1 GCF_017447225.1 Methanobrevibacter sp.
CAATTCTTTTTTTTAATTCATCACTTAACCTTTTTTTAAACAATATCTTTTTTCAAGTAGTCAGTTAATAATAAATATTTATATAAAATAAGTAATAAAATATATAATGAATAATATGGTAAAAAACGATAATGATGAGGCATGAACTTTTTGAAGTCGGATCATATGATTATTCTGATTTGGACGACAGACTCGACAAACCTGTAATATGGAGCGAAGATGATCTAAAGCTAATAGCTGAAAACTACAGAGGAGGAATTCCTTTAACTTCCGAACACGACAATATCTATGTCGGCATTGGGAATAATATCTCTTATGAAGAAGGTAAGCTATTCATTGAAGTTCCTGATGAACTGGATATGGAAGGAAAAGGCCTATCTCCTAAAGTTGATGTCTTACTGAAAGATAAAGGAGATTCATTTGGAATTGATACTATGAGCTTAATAGATGTAGGCGTTACTAAACACCCAAGAAAGATAAGACTTTTGAATTCTGAAATAGCTGGTGAAACAGGAAATCCTGAAGGTGCACCACAGCCACCTGCAAAAGACACCAATGTGGCAACCAGCTTACTGTTGGAGAAGCTGCAAGGCAAGGATGCAGAGATTGGAAAGCTTCAGGATGAGATTAACACCTTAAAAGAAGAATCCAAAAAATATGATGAGATTAAAAAAGCTATTGAAGAAAATAAGGAATTCATAGACAGTAAAGATGATATTCTAAAAGAGTTATCTGAATTAAGAAAAGCTGAAAATGAAAGAAAAATAAAAGAGTACGAAGCTAAATACAACTTTAACTATAATGAAAACGCACAGGATAAGGAAATAATTGATAAGCTACTCTCCGGTGATGTTGATATGGAACTGATGGAAAAACTGGCTGAGAGAAGAATTAAAATAGAAGCTGCAAGTGACGGTTCAACTCCCGGCGGTCGCAACCCCTCAAACTCAGGTGATGCTAGTGAAACCGGAGAAACTGGCGGTGGTGAAGATGAAGATGCACCATCCTTTACAACTCGTGAGGAATATAATAAGATATTGAAAGATATGGGATTTAATCGTACAAGGATTTAGCTATGATGGTGTTTTATTGCTTTTGACCAGAGCTAATTTTTGATATGTAGGAAAATTCGTTATTTATTGGGGAAGTGTTTAATGTGACGCTTTCCCTAAAAAATATAATCAAGTTTACCAAACTTAACCCCGAACCGACCGCTAAAGGGTCGGTTCTTAAATTTGACAAATTCATCTATGCCAAATCCAAAACCGGAACAGGGGACAAGCCCCTGTTCCTAAGCTTGACAATGCCATTACTGTTAGATATATAGTATTGCTCGCCAATTCTATTCACCCAGACCTCCAACAGATGCCTCCCTTAGGTCGGCATCGGGTCGGCCTGGGAGAATTGGCTCGCTTATAACATGGGTATGACAAGGTTGCTCTGATAAAAAAAGAGATACTATGATATCACCAACAGATTATGTGTAAAAATATTTCAAAACTGGCCATTAATGTTTGAGTTATTAACAATTTCCAATTTTTCATCTTAAACTGCATTCGTTAATATTAATAATATAGTCTCGTAAGATATTTTTATTAAGTTTCATTTATAGATTATTTTTCATGGCTAATTTGAATTTTGATGAGGAACGATTGGAAATTACACCGTTTTTTTATTTCATTAATTATCTGAATGTGCTTCATGACAACTTTCTTAAGGAAAACTTTAAAGAGATTACTCCACGGGACTTTACCTACCTGTCGAATATTTATTATAATCCAGGCATTTCTCAGAAGGAGTTGGCCGAGCTTTTGTATGTTTCCGAGTCCAATGTTGCTCAGATTATAAAGAGACTTGAGAAAAGCGGTCAGGTCAGGCGTGAAGTTTTAAAGGACAATAAAGGAAGGAAAGTTTTAAGCCTAACTGAAAAGGGTGAAGATGTTTTCAATATGCTTTTGGATATGATTTGTGAAGGCGAGGATCATTATTTCAGCGATTATTCAGATGAGGATAAAAGGAAGTTCAAGGAAATGCTGTATCTCTTTTGTGAAAAATCGACACAATATGAAAAACTTAAATATTCATGGGACCATAAATAACAAACATACTTAAGATTCTTAAGTAGAATTTGATATTATGAGAAGGTGAAAATAATGGCCGATAAAGAAAAGACTATTGAAACATTGCAATTCATTGTAACCAACTTGGCTGCAAATTCATTCGGACACAGAATCCAAGCTAAAATATTTACAGGATTAGGATTTCAGGCATTAGGAGACAAATACATAGCACACGCAACCGAAGAGATGGATTTCGTGGAACAGTTCATGGACAGAATCCTTGATCTGGGAGGTGAAATCAAACAGGAAGCAGTGGAAGCACAACCAATATTCACTGACATAATCGAGTTTATCGAACACGACTACAACGTTTCAGTAAACGGAATCGCCGCTTTAATTGAATTGATGGACTCAGGAATATTTGACGCCACCACTTATGACATGATGAAACTTTATCTCAAGGATGAAGAGGAAGACATGTACTGGAGCGAACAGCAACTTGACCTATGCAAAATGATTGGAAAAGAAAACTACCTAACCCAATTATTAATCAACGGTCCTGCTGAATAAACATTAAAAGTATTTATCCCGGATAAATACTTCTCTTTTTTTATTTTACCGATATAATCTCAAATTTCAAATCGCATTTCTTATTTTTAGCTTTTCTTCAAGCATTTATCACATTAACGTAAGTCTATGTTACTGTCGATTTGATTTCAACCCCCGCATATATATCAAAGTGTAAGAGAAAACAAAATCCGAATATTAAACCGTTAATGTTAATATTACTTTTTTTATTATATTATTTATATAAAAAGGATAATAAAATATTAATCATGACATTGCAGAAAAAATTACAAATCAATATTGTCATGAGCAATTACAACGAGAGGAGCGGCAGCTATTCATCAAGCTATGATTATATCTTCCTGGATAATCTAGCCCGCAGTTCTTACTCCAATTATTTCAGAAGTGATTTGAAAAACCTGAAGATCAAAACAATTGGCGGTGCGGAATGTCAGGCGTTATACATTCCCTCTTACGGATCACAAGGTGCAGCCATTTTAGTCAGAGTTCCTGTTGGCCAGATTTCACAAACCACAAAGCTGCTTTTGGATGTTTATGATACTGGAACAGCATTTTCAAGCACTTTATCAACTGGCAGTGATGTATTAATGTTTGATGCAAACTCTGATACATACTCACAATTTTTCATGAACTACTCAGGTTTAAGCACAAACAATGACTCAACAGACGGAGGCCATTTCTTAAGAGCCAGATTTGTTCCAAGCCTTGAGGCAACTTCTCCAACCAATCTGTTCACCACATTTGCTTCAGGCCAACCATTGGCAAACAATCGTGTTGTTGTAGCCAGATTCAAATACATTAAAGGTAATGTTTTTGTCAATGATAATGCAACATACCATGGTTCAACCATTGGAGGTATGATGATGCAGATTGACGGAAGCCTGTCACCTAATGACCCCGATGTAAAAGCCACAACCTGCTATTGGGGCGGGGAAAAAGATTACTGCATGTTTACTGGTGCAAAAACTTTAGTACTGGCCAGTTCATTTGATGCATACAATCAGGGAAGTGATGAAGATGGAAACTGGAAACAATATCATTTCCATGACCGTGTAGGAACAGGCTCGTCAAATACATCAGATTATCTTGAAGGATTCAGCAGGAACAATCCAAGTAAACTTTATCAATCCAATTATGCTGAAATTGAAATCTCACCAACAATGTATGCTACAACTGATTTTGAAGATTTCAATTATGTTGATTTGAAATGGCTGATGGTATTTCCATCTCCATTGTTTGCAGCTAATGGAATTCCGCAGGTAACAGTAACAACAAGAGATAAAACAGGAATCCGATTATATAAAGGAAGTCATGAGTATACCAAAGCTTACAAAGGCTCAACGTTAATGTGGGACGCTGATGATAGTGACATGGATGATACTGGACTTCATATTCCAGATAAGATAATTAACCATAATTGGGATTGGGTGTTTTAAAATGATTATTGATTATGATGTAAATTCAACAATCGGGCATGGCCGTGGATATCCAACAGGCCTTGAGCATACCGAGAAAATGGACGTAATAGCTTGCCTTCTTGATGAGGGCGAAAGGACATATGTTAATGATGAGCATACGGCTTGGATTTGTTCCAATCAATGTGCAGTCGGTGATATGGTAACGCTGGATATGTCTTCAACTATGGAGCATACAATAGTTAGAAAGGCTCAGGCAGGTGAGCTGGCTTTCGGTTATCTTTTGGGTAAAGTTCAGGTCAAAACATCTGGATTAACTTTAGTTACTGTGGCTGTATTAGGCGATGTTTTCAGATTGAAACTCAAAAGGCCAGTAGCTGAAGATATACTGCCGAATACAAGAATCTACATTGACAGTGACGGTGAATGCAATCCGGTGGAAGGCCATGATTTAAGGTTATTATCAATAGTTAATCTTCAAAATAATGAGGATATAGATTACATTCGAGTTTATAGACAAATGTCTGAGGTGGAAATGTATCCTGAATCTCAGAACTGTATTGATCTTGGAGACTGCAGTTTTGAACAGGATGAGATAACTCATGTCGTTAATATGATCGTACCTTCAGAATCAAACATCATGGCGCAGGCCAATTATGTCAAGGATGCTGATGGTGTTACCTATTGTGAGCTTCCGGATGTAGCTATTGTCAATAATGTGAGGTTCGTATGGGAAGACAACAAATTGTACATGGAATGGGAAGGTTGTGATGATGGCCAAAGCGTACATTTTATATAAAATAAATAATAATTTATATAATAAATTACATAATAAAATATATAATATTATTAGTGGAGGATTAACATGACAATAAGGAAACTCGTCGGAACTTTAGAAAACAAAGAACCATACATCGACCAGTCAACAGGCCACTGGTTCTACTGGAACGGCACAAGATATGTCGATTCAGGTTATCCTTATGCCGTTAAGCCCATAATATCGTTTAAAATCGAAGATGGAATATTATACTACTCAATAACTTGGGAGGCACAATGAAATACATAAAATACTTTGAAACCGTTGAAGAGTACGAGTCCTGGATGAAAATAGAAGAAAACGCTGAAGAAGTGTACCAGTCAGAAGAAAAGATTCTTGTTGACGGAGTAATTTTAAGTCACACATACAAAGAGGAGGAAATTTAAATGATTTATGAATTCCTGGAGAAAAACAGAAAGGACATTGACATTTTAACTTCATTTCTTGTTACAGCCATTCCAGTTATCATGCTCTATTCAGAGGCATTGGGAATTACCGAAAATACAATTACTTACTGCATTCTCATGATAATATTAGGAATAGCTAGTCATTACGCAAGTAGGATAAGAGGCGAAGGAGATGTTGAAGACGCCAAACAAAAAGCTAAAAGAGTTTTGGGTTACCCTGAAAAACAATAAACTTCTCTGGAGGATATTGTTATCATGAACCAATTAAAAAAGAAGATATTCATATGCAACTTTACCAAAACAATTTCAAGTGCTGTTTTAACAGCAGTTGCCATCAACATTGTCATGACCAATGCCACAAAGTATGCTTTAATCGAAGGGCTATTGCCGTTTACATTAGCTATTGTCATTGCCGCATTAATTGACATTTATGAGTATAGATGCGAGAGGGAAGATAAAGACGTTATTGATGATTTGGATGAAAGACTTCAAAAGTTGGAGGAAGTTAATGAAAGGTAAAATCCTCATTGCAGTTCCAACCTTTGAGACCATCAAACCCGAATGCTTCAAAAGTATATATGGTTTAACTAATCCTAAGGATTTCAATCTCTACTTTGATTACGTTAAAGGCTATGACTGTGCACGTGCAAGAAACGAAATAGCAAAACTTGCAACCAGACATGACTTTGACTATGTGCTGATGGTAGATTCAGATGTTAGTGTTCCAAAGGATGCTCTTTTAAAGCTATTGGAATGTGAAACAGACATTGCTTTAGGCTGGTATTTCAAGAAAAGAACAAAAACAGATGAAAGTGTCATCTTTGACTTTGGAAAGGACTTCAATAACAAAAATATGATTTATGGAGAAAGGTTATCTGAACTTGATGATCCGTTTGATGTTAAAGGTGGCGGTCTCGGAATTGCTCTCGTTAATGTTAATGTCTTTAGAAAAATGGCTTATCCATATTTCAAGTATGTAATCTATGATAACGATACAATACTTTCTGAAGACTTGTATTTCTGCAGCGAGGCCAGAAAATACGGAATGAATATCAAATGTAACCCAAATGTAAAAGGTGACCACATATACGAAGTGTTAATGTAAAATGGTGATGTTAATGTCAAATCAAATAGTTTTATTGGAAGCAAGAAAAGAAGTCACAACATTTCTCCTGGACGATGGAGATATAACATCAAAAGAAGTAGTAACAGAAACCGGCCAGGATATCGGCTATGAATACACTGCCAAGTTATATCCTGAAGATACAGTTGCAATTTCTCCAAATTCACAGATAGGAAAAGAAATGGTGAAAAAATACACCGGCGATAATGATGAAGTGCCAATAGGTATTATCGCTAATGATCCGGTCGTTATGGACAATGGCCACAGAAAAGCCAGTGTGTTAGTGTTAGGCCAGTTATACAGACTTAAACTGGCAAGCAATGTTAGTGATATTGCGCCTGCTGATAAAATAAAATTAGGTGAAAATGGAGCTATTAAAGATTCTTCAGGTGAATTCTTGGCTTTACATCCAGTAGGCGATTCTGATGAATACAATTACGTTAATTGTTTTAAAATAGCTAGTTCAGGAAGTACAGGAGAAACCGGTGCTAAAGGTGACACAGGAGACACAGGACCTGCAGGGCCAAAAGGTGATACTGGAGATACAGGAGAAACAGGTGAAACTGGTCCGAAAGGAGATACAGGAAATACTGGAGCTACTGGTGCAACCGGAGCGAAAGGTGATACTGGTGATACAGGTGCAACAGGCGATACTGGAGCTAAAGGAGACACCGGAGATGATGGTGAAAGTATTGATGTATACAAAGACAATGCACACAGACAGATAATATTCTCAGGCGTAAATACAAGTGCTACTATTTATTTCGATGAAATCACTGGACCAAAAGGCGATACAGGAAATACTGGTGCAACCGGAGCGACTGGAGATACGGGCCAAAAAGGAGACACTGGAGATGCCGGAGCTAAAGGTGATACCGGCGACACAGGTGCAACTGGTCCTAAAGGTGATACAGGCGATACTGGAGCAAAGGGAGATACTGGTGCTACAGGAGCAACAGGTGCGACTGGGCCAGTCAATCTAGCAAGCAGCCTAGACACTACAGATACAACAAACGCAATTAAAAATGCACCAGTAGCTACAGCTATTGAAAACATACAAACAAGCATTGGAACAATAACATCCACACAAACCGCTAACTTGAATTTATTAGGGAGCTAGATTAACATGACATTTACGCCACCGGACTTTTCGCAGATTTTAGCTAATGAACAGACAATGAATTCCAGATTGACAACATTAAGAAGCAATTTAAGAACTGGATTAACAAATGCTGGGATTAGCTACAGTCAATCTGATACCATCAATCAATTGATAGATAAGTATGAGATTCTTCCGATATTCAAAACGGATGTTAATGTTAATCCCAATACTGCTGGAAAGCTTGGAACATTGTATAAGATGGCTAATATCAGTGCTGCAACATGGTCAAGTGCCAACAATGGAAAATATCATGTCGCATATACAAACGACACCACCCAAGACCAGTTTGAAGAAGATGACTGGTATTATACAGCCGCATTCGGCAAATTCATCACAACACCAGGAACATTCTATTATGGTGACAATAACGGATGGAGAATAGAATCAAAATTCAACATAACCGACGGATGGAACGGACTTATGGGAATAGGATTTCTGATAGATGCAAACGGTAGCGAATCAGGAATGGTTAAAGACTACAATGCCAGCGGATATACCGGAACATTCATAGGTTCCGTTGGAGGTTACCCTGGAGTATTCTCACTTGATGACGGATGGGGATTGGAAAGGAGTTCAGTATATGACAATGACCATGCATTCCCTTCAGGAACAATGATTCTGGAGAAAGGCGATGCCTATGAGATGAGCTACCTTTTCAAAGACACAAACGGAAATGAATTGATGTCGGGAACATGGGACCCGTTTGACACATGGAATTCAGATGAGATAGTATTCGGTGCATATGGATCTGACGGATACAAATCATACAGCCATACCACCTGCAATGCATGGGAAACCAGAATATATTATGAACCGGAATAGGAGGACGTTAATGTGAGCATAGCAAGCAATGTTATTTTAGAGAATACAAGACTCGGAACTACACGAACAAAAATCAGGAACAAACTGACTGAGTATAATATCTGGTGGGACAATACACTCACAATATTTGAACTCGCAGAAAGATTAGTGCTGATGTTTGCAGTGACTGTATTGAACACAGTAAAATCAACAATAATTACACCGGGAGGATTCGAATATAGCGTAACATTACAGGATTCCGGAGTCCCGGTTGACTGGTGGATTGATGGAGTTCATAGTGTTGTTAGAACCAACAGCAATGGAAAGTCCTCTGTTACTGTGCAATATGTTCAGGATGCTACTGGAACAGTTGTCTGTAAAGTCGGGAAAAAAGAAGCTATAAACGTCAATTATACTTGCGTTCCATTTGCAAGCTTTTCAGACTATGCATGGGATTACAATACTGACAGTTATGACATTGTAAAATATCCAACAAGCATTTCACATACCTTCAACATAGGCGAGGTAAATTATTCCGAAGTATATAACTTGGCTAAAGAAGTAGGAAGCTCAAGTGTTGTAATGGCAATACCTAAAGTATATTCAGGAGGCATTGGCGGAACTAATGGAATTCACATGGAAGTAGCAATCTATCAGAAAAAGGACAGCAATCAGGGATGGGGGGATGCAATAGCTTTAGTCAATTCAAAATCATTAAGCCATTACAGGGACACTAAGATTTTGGAATTGGGAGCATATCCAAGTAAGAAAGGACTGAAATATTCAACATCTGATCATGTGGTAAGGGAATTAAATGTTAGCTCAGGACAATTGACACTTGATTCACAACTCTATTACTTTGATTTATATTACGACAATGGATATGTTAAAGCAACAATAAGATCAGGTTCAAGTTCAATATATTCTTATGAAGCAGATATAAGCGATAAGATAACATTCGATACATTTTATCCTGCAGTAATGATTTATGATGCAGGAGGACACATCCAATTTGAAAGTATAGAAATAGAACCATGGACACACGAGGTGGAAAACAATGAGTGAAACAGAATGGATAGCAATCGGAAGAGTAGTCGGAGATACTGGAGAGAAAGGCGATACTGGTGATGCATTCACATATGACGATTTTACGCCGGAACAGTTAGCCGGACTGAAAGGAGATACCGGCGATACCGGACCGGCAGGACCAAAAGGTGATACGGGTGATAAGGGAGAAACTGGTGCGAAAGGTGATAAAGGAGACACGGGCGAGACTGGAGCAACTGGAGAAAAAGGAGAACAAGGACTTAAGGGAGATACTGGAGACACAGGAGCTACTGGAGATACTGGACCGGCCGGCGCAAAGGGGGACACTGGAGCTACTGGCATTGGTACTACTATTAAAGGTTCGTATAACACTTACCAGGAATTAGTTAATGCTCATCCGACAGGCAATGATGGCGATAGCTATTTGGTTAATGGTTCCCTTTATGTTTGGCTTAATAATGCTTGGGAAAACGTAGGAAACATAAAAGGAGAAAAAGGTGACACTGGAAATACAGGTTCTCAAGGTGTTAAAGGAGATACTGGTGATAGCGGAGCTAAGGGAGACACTGGAGCAACTGGACCAAAAGGTGATACTGGTGCAACCGGAGCCGCTGGCCAAGGTAGTGATGAAGAGGCAGGCTGGAAACTGCCAGTTGATCAAATATTAACTACAACAACATTACCTACAGGCGTTAGTGCAGGTTATCGTGTAGCTATTGTTACCAGCTCTGTTATGGCCATTAAAGAGTATAATGGGACATCATGGGAAACAGAATCTCTTGATCCATATTCAGTAATACCATTAAAGCATTCAGGAAGCATACAGATGTATTTGGCAAAATCAACTGGTCCAGTCTATATGGGTGTTGAATATGGAGTCTTTGGTAAATTCAGCTTTATGACACAATCAGCATATGATGCGTTAAGTAGCTATGATAACGATACAATTTATTTTGTAAGAAGTTCATAAGTGATAATATGGAATTATCGGATGAAATCTTAACAGAAATTAGCTATGTGCAAATCTCAAAGTATAGGGAAAAAGTGATGAAGTCTTTAGATGGAGATGTTAAAATACCCACTGCAATAGCTAATGATTCTGGGATTAGAACAAATCATATTTCAAAGGTATTGTCTGAGTTGAAAGCTCATGAGCTAGTTGAATGTATTAATCCTGAAGTTAGAAAAGGTAGGCTATATAGATTAACTGATAAAGGTGAAGATATAGTAAAAAATTTAGATTAATTATTTTTTTTATTAAATTTTTCCATTTCTTTGTAAATATTATGTAATGATGTTTCTACACTATCTTTTTCTGACGTTAATGTTCTTACACTCTTTAAGTAATCTAAATCGGATTTATATTCTCTTTTAACAATATCTCCATAAATATTTTCAAAAGATATTTTAACATTTATTTTTGGATCTTCACCATATTTCTTATAATATGTATTCATCATATCAAAAAATGTTTTTATTTGATAATTAGGTGGTAAGAAATCAATTTGTTTTAATTTTTCAAATGTAAATCCATTTGAATTTGTTAATTCTGGCTCATAACTTATATTAACATTTTTAGCTATTGTATTTCCAACATTTTCTATTACTAAGTAAATTCTATGAGATTCAACTTTAAAATACATTATTACTTCAGCAGAATTGGCTTCTTTTCTACTTATTTCCATTTCTTCAACAGATGCTTTTGTGGATTTCGCCATTTTATAAGTTTCGAATGCCATGAATGCAGTTACGAATGTTAAAATTATATCCACTACTATTGACATCCATTCTGAACACATATTGTTTACCTTACTACTTTTTTGATATATAGTTTATTTTATATTTAAAAATACTTTATTAATATTTTTATTTTGAAAAATTAATGATATAATTTAATACTGAAAATGATTAAAAATTTAGAATAAAGTAGATGATTAAATATAATCATCCAATATATTTTCTATGGGCTATTTTTACATTACTTTGATTTACCATTGCATACTGCATTGTTGTATCAATTTGAACATGACCTAAAAGTCTTTGAACTTGTTCTATGGGCATTCCTTTATCAATAGCATTAGTTGCCATTGTTCTTCTGAATTTATGAGGATGTACTTTTTTGATATTAGCTTCACGACCTAATTCTCGTATTCTACGTTCTACTCCATTAATTCCCAATCGATTATATGGTTTTTTAAATGCAACAAATAATGCGGGATTATCATCATTTCTAGATTCTAAATATTTTAGCAAATGAATTTTTGTTTTTGCATCAAAGTAAACTATACGTTCTGAGTCCCCTTTACCTAATACTACACATTCCCTTTCATTAAATAAAACATCATCGATATTCAAGTTTACAAGTTCACCTACACGTATACCAGTTGAAGCTAAAAGTTCAATCATGGCTAAATCCCTTATGTTAGTACAAGAATCTCTTAAAATTTCAAAATTCTCATCACTAATTACTTCTTTGACAACTTTTTTGGTTTTAATTTTACGGATTCTTCTAACTGGATTTTTTAAAATATAATCCTCATCTTCAAGCCAACTGAAAAAACTTGATAGTACTCTCCTAACATTATCAATAGTGCTTTTAGATGCATTGTTTTTACCTTTATAATCTGCAAGATATTTTCTTAAATCATCAGTAGTAATATCTTCAATTTTAAGACCAACTCCATCAAGCATTTTAAAAATAGTGGTCCTGTAATAAGCTATTGTACGATTAGAACAACCTTCCACTCTTTTAGCAGAAAGAAATGCATCCAACAAATCTTTATTTTCTTCGGATTCAAATATTGATAATTTTAAATCCTTTTTGATTATCTCAAAATCATTAAAAACAGTTATCAATACATTTTCTAATTCATCAGTCTGATTTTCATCTAAAAAAGTTTCCATTTTGGTTTTTATCAAATTAATTAATTTAGCTTTCATAAGAAATAATTTATATTTTATCTAATTTTGAAATTTTAATTAGAATATAATCTCCGATTTATCGAATATTCTGATGAATGGTCATCATATAACTTAGGTGAACTTTTAACATTTTATTCCACAAATTCTTTTTCAAGAGAAAAATTGAATTATGAATCTGGAAGTGTTAAAAATATTCATTATGGAGATATTCATACTAAATATCCTTCAATTCTTTCAATAGAAAATAATAAAGAAGTTCCTTTTATTAATAATGATTTAGATTTATCTAAATTTTCTGAAGATCAATATTTACAAGAAGGTGATTTAATCATTGCTGATGCTTCAGAAGATTATGAAGATATTGGAAAAGCTATTGAAGTTAAAAATATCAATAATGAAAAAGTGTTGGCAGGATTGCATACTATATTGGCTCGTGATGAAAAGAATATGACAGTTAATGGTTTTAAAGCATATTTATTTTCAACAAATAATCTTAAAACAAAAATTAAAATAATTGCTAATGGAATTTCAGTATTGGGGATAAGTAAGAATAACCTTTCAAAAATAAATGTAAAAATTCCTTCTAAAAATGAACAACGAGATATTGTGAGTTTTATTTCAGATATTGATAAAAAAATAGAACTTTTAGAAAGAAAACATCAATCATATCTTGAATTTAAAAATTATCTTATGAAACAGATTTTCACACAGAAATTAAGATTTGCAGAGTTTGAAGATGACTGGATACCTTATAAAATCGGAGATATCAGTAAAACTTATTCTGGTGGAACCCCTTCTACTTCAAAAAAAGAGTATTACGAAGGCAATATTCCATTTATTAAATCTGGTGAGATTAATAATGATGTTACTGAACAATATATAACTGAAGACGCATTAAAAAATTCATCTGCAAAGAGAGTCCAAAAAGGAGATTTATTATTAGCATTATATGGTGCTACAAGTGGTGAAGTAGCAATTTCTAAAATTGATGGTGCAATTAATCAAGCTGTTTTAAAAATAGACAATAATATGGACAATTATTTCCAATATTGTTATTTTTTAATGTATAAAGATCAAATTGTACACAAATATATTCAAGGAGGACAAGGAAACCTTTCAGCAAATATTATTAAAAAATTAGAATTTAAATATCCAAGTTTAGCCGAACAAAAGAAAATAAGTCAATTTTTCATGTCTTTTGATAATAAACTGGAACTATATGAAAATAAGATTATAAAATACAATAATCTCAAAAAAGGTTTACTCCAACAAATGTTTGGTTATGTGCACATAATTCTTAATTTCTGTGTGAAAATTTGTTGCATTAAATACCTCTTGAACTCTACATAATATTTATGTTTAGCATCTAATAATTCAATTTTATAATCAATAGAAGTTAAAAAGTTGGCAATTTTTTTCTGTTCAATTAACTCTGGAATATTAATTTTAACATTTTTAATATTATTAGCACTTAAACTAGGGACCCCTGATGCTTCATTATATTTTAACCAATTTATATTGGAGATACAATAAAAAAGAAATTTAGGAAATTGTTTTTTAATTTCTGTGTAAAATAACGTATCTACAGTCCAGAATGAATCATCAATATATTTTGGTTTGTCTATTGTACCTTTACGACCTATTAATATACTTTCACCAGAATATAAGAACTCATCAACATATTCCATAATGCCTCCAGTTCCTAAAACAGGATATTTGCCTTTATTCAGATGTTTGTAATCTTTTCCATATTTAACATCCAAACAATCTCCTATTTTTGTATTTTCCCAATTATCTTTAAATCCACTAAATCGGAGTTGGTAAAATAATTTTATTATATGCGTTGTTAAAAATATCAAATTTTTTTATTAAATAAAATTAAAAATGAATTATTATTAAAAATTATTCATAATTAATAAAAAATTTAGCAATTAAACAAACATTTGTTGGAGTAAACCTTTTTTAAATTCTTGTGTTACTTGAATACAATTATCAATATTTTCTATAGTTTTATCAGTATCTACAAATAATTTACCAATTTTCTGCTGTTCTGGTAAACTAGGAACAGTTACTTTCTCAATACAATAATCTTTGAAATAAATATGAGGAATAGATGAACCATTTACATATTTTAATAAATTTAATGTTTGTAATTGATAATAAAGAAAATGAATGTTAAAATCTTTTTTAGGCAGTAGATATTGTGAAGTATTCACTATTGATGAATTTTTTTCATGATAACTAAGATTTCCAACCCCTGATCCGTCTTTAACTATAGAAATATAATCAGTTTCCATTTCACAAAAATCAATATTTTTTAAGAATCCACTAGCTCCATATAATGGATATTCACCAGTATTGTCCTCCAATTGATTAATTGAAATACTTGATGACTTTACTGTTAATAAATCTTTTAACTTATATTGTTTCCATTCATCATCAAAATCAAATCTTAATTTTCCTGCGAAGATTTGTTGCATTAAATACTTTTTAAATTCTTGGTAATATTCATATTTCTTTTTTAGTAAGTTAATTTTAGAATCAATAGATTCTAAAAAATCTGAAATCTTTTTTTGTTCATCCAATGAAGGGATATTTAAGGGTAATTTTTTGTATTCATTAGAATTTATTCCAGGTTGTCCTGATCGAACGGACATAACACTAACCCAATTTTTATATTCATCTTTTAATGTATTATAAAAAACAAACTTAGGATAAGCTTTATTAATGTTAAATTTTATTAAAAAACCTGCAAAATATAGATTACCATCATTTTTATCATAGATATAAGTTTTTCCAGTACTTGCACCAGTTCTAGCAAAAACTATGTCTCCTTCTTTTAATTTAAATTTTTCATCTAAATTTCCATCTGGTGAAGTTAAAGGACTAGGAACAAATTTATTTGATGATTCTGAAATATCTGTGATGCGAATATATTTATTAAATCCATCAAAGTCAGTTGCAGCTGAATTCATTCCATACATCTCATCAGAGGATACATTTCCTAAATTGGATTTAACCCATGTTTCATTAAATCCACTAAATCGGAGTTTTGGAACATTTTTTTCTGTCATTAATTATCACAATCCTTTTAAATAAACATTTGTTGAAGTAGTCCTTTTTTAAAATTTTTCATATTGGTTAATCTATTATTAATAAGATCTATTTTTAAATCAATATTTTTAAACATATTTGCTATTATTTTTTGTTCATTATATGATGGAATTATAATGGGCGTATTTTTCAATGTTTTTAATGATAAATTTTTTATGGTCGTTCCAGTTAATTCACTACTAAAATAATGTTGAATTTTTCCAATTTTTAAATAATTATAAATATACTCCTTCTCAATATTTTCATTTAATTTTATATATGCTGCACTTTTACCTAAAATAACCTTTTCATCATTATAATAAGCTAAATTTCCAATAGTTCCATTAATAGATATTAAAATTGTATTTTTATTTAAATTATTATTATATTTCTCAAATTCATATGGGGGTATACATTTTGTATTATCATTTATTATAATTTGACCTTCAAGTAAATTGTTTCCATTAATAAAATAATAATTAGAATTTTCAACATAATCCGGTGTTGAGTGCAATCCATCACCTATTTTAATCGCAATTTTATCTAAAGTAGTTACAACCCAATCATCTGTAAAGTCTTGAAATCTTAATTTCTGTGTGAAAATTTGTTGCATCAAATACTTCTTGAAATCTTGATAATATTGATATTTCTTTTCTAATAATTCAATCTTTTTATTTAAAATTAAGAATAATTTGGTAATTTTATTTTGTTCTCCAATATTTGGAAACTTAATTTTCATTTTAGATAAATTTCCGCCAGATATTAATGCTCTTGTTGTTATAGAACTAAATTTTATAATATTATTGCGTTGCTTTGGTGATCTAAAATAATATGCAAAAAACAATGAATTTACATCCATTTTTGGCCTTGCTCTCAACAAAAATCCGCTGAATACACATTTTATTTCTTTTCCAACATAGGCGCTTGTTAACCCTATTTCTTCTGATGTTTCTGAGGTTCTAGTAAAAAATAAATCATTTGGTTTTACAGAGTACCTTTTAATTTCTTCGTCATTTAATTCAACTAAACCTTTAATTGTATTTTCAGTATTTAATTCATAATTATTAACATCCATATAGTTTAAAATTTGAATACCTTTCCCAAAATAGTCTTTACCTTTGTTTAATCCATTTTTTATATCGAAAATATTTTCAAATTTATCTTCATTCCAATTTTCATTAAATCCATTAAATCGGAGTTTGGGAATAAATTTTTCATCCATATTATCACAATATCAATTTTTAAATAAACATTTGTTGAAGTAAACCCTTTTTAAAATATTGCATATTATTAATTCCAGATTCAATATTATCAATAGCATCATCCATAGAAGTTAATAATCCTGATATCCTTTGTTGTTCCTTTAAATTTGGAAATTCAAATTTAATATTACCAAAGCTCTTTTTATTCAATATTGGTGTTGCAGTATTTCCAGCAATTAATTTTAGTCTTTCTGCATTATATTGAATAGTATAATAAATAAAATCTGGGTCAAACTGTTCATTTGGAATTATTGCGTTTAATTGTTGATTACAACTACCAACTTCTTTTATCATACATATTTTACCAATTGTAGCTCCAATACATGTTACTAAAATAGAATTTGGAGGTAATTCTCTACCATTATTTAAACCTTCTTTAGACAAATTCCTTTCAGTTGATGTGACAATCCTTTTATTTGAAATATCACCTGGAGTAACCCATAGATAACCATTGTCTGAAAAGTTATCTTTATTTTTAGTTGATGGTGTTGTTCCAGTGATAATTTTTCCAGTGTCCTTTAAATGATACTCCAACCATTCATAATCAAATTTTGCAAATCTTAATTTATCGTCTTGACTTGAAAATATTCTTTGCATTAAATATTTTTTAAAGTCTTGATAATATTGGCATTTTTTTTCTAACATTTCAATTTTGTTATCAATAGCCGAAAATAAATTAGATATTTTATTTTGTTCAGATAACTCTGGAATATTAATGGGTATTCTTTTAATTTCATTTTTACTAATTTCTAAAAAGGTAGACCCTGATGATCTCCTTAAAAATTCATTTTTAATTGTTGAAATTAAATAATAAATAAACTCATTATCAACATTGTTTTTTGTAATCAAAGACTGAAAACCTTGATTTGTGGAACATTCAGTTAAAGCAATGCTTATCTCCCCAACAGTTGCTCTTGAAGATAGTAATATAGTATATTTTGGCAATAGTTTAGCAGAACTATTTTTTAAACCATTGTCGGTGATATGTCTTTCACTATCAAAGAGATATTTTGTTTTACCAATTTCTGATGGAGTAAACCACTTTATTTCACCATTCCAATACTCTTCCACCTCAGTTTTTGGAGTTCCCCCACCTACAACTTCAGCAATTTCGCCAATTCTTGTAGATTCCCAAACTTTGGTAAATCCACTAAATCGGAGTTTCGGTACTAGTTTTTCTTCAGCCATAACATCATCTCAATGAAATAGGTGCTCTGATACCTAATTCATCACAGTATTTTTTAATTTCAGCATCTACTTTTTCCATTTCTGCTTCAATTTTTTCTAGCTCATCCACAACTTCATCAAGGTCAATTGGTTCTTCTTCTTCAAAAGTATCCACATAACGAGGAATATTTAAATTAAAATCGTTTTCTTCTATTTCTTCTAATGTAGCTTTATGTGAATATTTTTCTATTTCTTCACGATTAGCATATGTATTAATAATTTTATCAATATCTTCAGGTCTTAACTTATTTTGAGTTTTAACTTTTTCAAATTCCTTACTTGCATCAATGAATAAAACATCATCATCGTCTTCACGACATTTTTTAAATACTAACACACATGTTGGAATTGATGTTCCATAAAATAAATTTGCAGGCATACCAATAACTGCATCTAAATAATTTTTTTCTTCAATTAAGTACCTTCTTATTTTTAATTCAGCTGCTCCTCTGAATAAAACTCCATGAGGTAAAACTACAGCCATTGTTCCACTTTCATTTAATTGATAAATCATATGCTGCACGAAAGCATAATCTGCTTTGGATTTAGGAGCTAGTTTACCATATGCGCTGAACCTTGGATCATCATTAAAATCATCACTTGCACTCCATTTTGCAGAGAAAGGTGGATTCGCCACTACTGCATCAAATCTCATATCTTTGTGCTGCGGATCTTCTAATGTATCTCCTTGCCTTATATCAAAATCATTATATTTAACACCATGCAATATCATGTTCATTCTTGCCATGTTGAATGTTGTTGTGTTTAGTTCTTGACCGTAGAAGTTTGCTACTCTTGCTTCTTTTGAAATTCTTAATAATAATGAACCTGAACCACATGTTGGGTCATATACGTTCTTTATTTTATCTTTACCAAGTGTTACAATTTTTGCTAGGATTTTTGATACTTCTTGTGGAGTATAAAATTCTCCAGCTTTTTTTCCAGCTTCAGATGCAAATTGACTGATTAAATATTCATATGCATCTCCTAGAATATCTGATTCTTCGTTTTCTAATTCAAAATCAATTTCATTTAATAAGTTTAAAACGGTTGATATTTTTTGGTTTTTATCTTTGTCTTTTTTACCTAATTTTGTGGAATCTAAATCTACATCGTCAAATAGATTTTCAAAGTCATTTTCACTTTCTTTTCCTTGTGCTGAATTTGTGATTTCATTAAATGCTTCTCTTAAATCATTTCTTATTGTTTGATTAGTATTAATCTTATCAATAATTGTGCTGAATAAATGTTCAGGAGTTATAAAATAACCTAATCTTTTAATACTTAATTTTTCAAGTTTTTCTCGCATTTTTTCATTTTCAAATGCTTTTTGAAATGTGATTCCATCTTTAGTTAATTGTTTATTTAAAAATGTTTCTTGTTTTTCAGATAAGTATCTGTAAAATATAAAACCTAAAATATAGTTTTTATATTCATTTGCATCCATGTTTCCTCTTAATTCATCAGCTATTGCAAATAATTTTGTTTCTAAATTTGTTGCCATATGTCTTCACCTATTCAAAATCAAATAACTCAAATATTTCTAATATTTCTGCTTTAACCCTGTCAATTTTATCCATTTTATCTATAAATAGTAATTCTTTATCTTTAAATGCCTCTTCAATTAAATCTTCATCTATCTTGTCTGAAAATTCAAATTCACTCAATATCTCTCGTGTGATTTCCTCGCTTAACTGTTCTTCATCAATTAAATCGCAAATTGCTTGTCTTCTTTCAGTATTTACAAAATTATCAAATTCTTCTTTAATATTCAAATTATTATCTCTAATGCGGTCAATTTCTTCATCCATGAATTTTTCCATTAATTTAATCTTACTTCTTAAATTAACCGTGTTCTTCATCATTTTAATGATTTTTTCTTTCTCTTTATCATAATCATCAGTTATGTTAATGTTTTCAAGTAATTCAAGGATATAATCCACATTAATCTTATCGTTTCGAAGTAAGTCTAATTCAAAATCAATATCATCCAATATTGAAGTTCCACCGTCAGGACCATCATCACCGTCAGGACCTAAACTTTCTTTAATATTTAAGTAGGCGCCAGTGAAATCTTCATATTCCTGTTCTTCAATATCCAAATCATCAAATGTGAATTCAACAAAAGTATCTAATTTATTTTTAGTTTGTAATAATTTTTTAAATCCTAAAACAAAATCTTTCTTTTTAGTTTCACTTTGAAGCTCATATACTTCTTGTGCTGATTTAACTAACTTATATAATTCTTTTAAATCACTGTTAAATGTTTTTACAAGAGCTTCATAAGTTGGCAATAGTATATCTTCTAGTGGTGCATTATTTGAGAACAATGTTAATGCAGCATCTACTTGATCATGTAATGGCCTGTAACATATGATATTTCCATGAGATTTACGGTCATTATAAATCCTGTTGGTTCTTGAAAATGCTTGCAGTAAGCCATGGTATTCTAGGTTTTTATCAACATATAATGTATTTAGCTTTTTACTGTCAAATCCAGTTAGGAACATGTTAATAACTAATAATAAATCTATTTCACGTGTTTTCATTCTTTTACATACATCCCTATGGTATTCTCCCATAGTTTCTGTATCGAAATTAGTTCCAAACATTTCATTATAATCAGCCATATAGTCATCTAATAATTCTTGTGAATGTTTTTCACGGTCATCGAATTTCTCATTAGGTGCATATGTAAAAATAGTTGCTACTTTGAAATCCAAGTTTCTTTCTTTAATTTTTTCTTTAAATAATTTATAATAGTCATGTATGAAACCTGTTGGATTGTCCTGAGTTTTTTGGGAGACTGCAAAAATAGCATTAAATTCTCTGTCTTTTGTTTTTGCATTATAACTATCCAATATATGGTCTACGATTAAATTTAATCTTTCTGGATGACCATAAGCTTCATTTATTTTAATAGATTTTACTTTTTCATCAACTATGTCTTCATGAGCTTTAATTGTATTATAATAATCAATTGAGAATCCTAACACATTATGGTCTGCAATAGCATCTTTAATCATATAAGTATGCAATCTATCTCCAAATATCATTTTAGTAGTTTTATTACCAAATGCGTTTTCTCTAAATATTGGTGTTCCAGTAAATCCATATGATAAGCTATTTTTGAAGAAATTACTAATGTCCTGTTGCATTTTTCCAAATTGACTTCTATGACATTCATCAAATATTAAAATTATATTTTCATCTTTGATTTTTTCTAATTGTTTTTTTGTATGCTTTCTATTCACCGCAATAGCTAATTTTTGAATAGTTGTGGTGATTAATGGATTTTTATTACTTAAAAGATTTTTGACTAATGCCCCAGTATGTTCTGATGTTCCAATACATTTTGGACAGAATTTATTGAACTCTTTATTCGTTTGGTCATTTAAATCTCTTCTATCAACAACAAATATTACTTTATAAATAGAAGGATCATCCGATAATAATTGACTGACTTTAAATGATGTTAATGTTTTACCACTACCTGTTGTATGATAAACATATCCATTCTTTTTATGTTCTAATGCTTGTTCTAATACAGCATCTACTGCATATTTCTGATATGCACGAAGTACCATTAATTCTTTTGAGGATTCATTCAGTACCATAAATTTAGAAATCATTTTAGCAATGTTGCAGGGTTCTAAGAAATCTTCTGTAAACTCTTGTAATGAATGTATGTTTTTATTTTCTTTATTTTTCCAGTAGAAGGTAAATCCAAAATTGACTTCACTTGGTCTCGCATTAGCAAAATATTTTGTTTCTAAACCATTACTTATGATGAAGATTTGAATATATCCAAATAAATTCTTATATGATGTTTTCATGTATCTTTTAACTTGATTGAATGCTTCTGAAATAGCTACTGATCTTCTTTTAAGTTCAGCCTGAACGAGAGGTAAACCATTTATTAATATAGTCACATCATAACGAGTTTTATGTTTATATCTCATGGTTATTTGATTAGATACCTGGAAGATATTTTTACACCAGTCTTTTTGATTTAAAAATTTAATTGATACCGATGTCCCATTGTCTCTTTTTATTGTATATTCATCTCTTAGTTTGTCGGCTTTGTCAAATATTGAACCGGAGTCTAAATGTGTTAAAATTCTTTTAAATTCATCATCAGTTAGTGGTTCCCCTTTTAGTTCTTTTTTGTTTAATTTTTCTAA
>NZ_JAFSNZ010000098.1 GCF_017447225.1 Methanobrevibacter sp.
CCTCAAAATCAGGCTTTAAAACACGAGTAGTATTATTACCAGTCTTATTATCAGTCTCATTAGAACTAACAACAACCACATTAGTAAAATTACCAACACGAGTAGTATTGAACGTTACAAAAATCATAGATACCTGACCAACCTTCAAAACACCATTGAAAGTCCAGACATGTTCACCATCAACTAATGAGTGATTCCACATGGAGGTTTTGCGATACGAATCATATACAAGACCTTCAGGAATGACTTCCCTGACCTTAACATCAGTCAAATCAGCCTCACCAGTATTGCGGACAACAATCTCAAAAGTAGTCTGACCACCTAAAACCACAGAAGAATCCAAAGCAATCTTTGAAACCTCAAAATCAGGTTTTAGAACAGTGGTAGTATTGTTTGATGTTTCATTTCCTGTTTTATTGGAACTTACAACAACAACATTTGTTAAGTTACCTAAGCGAGTAGTGTTGAATGTTATGTGTAAAACAGAAACCTGATCAACTATTAAAACACTGTTTAAAGTCCAAACATGTTTATTATTGATAATTGAATGATTCCACAAATCAGTCTCAAGATATGAAAGATAAACAAGACCTTCAGGAATTTCCTCAACAACCGTTACATTTTCTAAATCTATATCACCAATATTGCGAACAACGATTTCGAAAGTAGCATTATGGCCTAAAACCACATCTGTATCTAAAGCAATCTTTTCAACAGCCAATCCAGGATTATAAACTGTAGTAGTGTTATTGCCTTTAGTCTCATTAGTCACGTTAGACTTGGCAGTCACATTATTAACCAAAGTACCGTTAACCAAAGTCTTAAACCAAACGGTGAAAGTAGCATTCTCACCAACACCCAAATCATTCTGATAACTGAAAACATCACCATCCATAATCCAGACATCATCGTCAAAATGCTTTACATATTCCAACTCATCACGATTATACACCTCATTAACAGTAACATTACCCAAAACACAATCACCAGTGTTGCGAACAGTAATATTAAATGCAACAACATCACCAACATAAACAATACCAGAAACATTCAAAGCTATTTTTTCAACAGTCATATCAGGTTTATAAACTGTTGTAGTGTTATTGGTAGTTTTGTTTTCAGTTTCATTGGAACTTGCTGTTACAATGTTGGTAAAATTACCATTGCGAGTAGTATTGAAGTAAACTGTGAAGTTTGCAGTCTGACCAGGCAATAAAGTTTTGGCATAGGTAAATACAGTATTGTTTCTAATCCAGTCATTACCTTCATAAGTCAAGTAAACCAAACCTTCAGGAATGTTTTCTGTTACTTTAACATTTGTCAAGTTGAACAAACCTGTGTTGTTTACAATTATGGTGAAAGAAGCATTTTCACCGACATAAACACTTTTATTGTTAGCAATCTTTTCAACAGTCATATTCGGATGTTCAAATCTGACATTTATCATGAATAATGACTGCAATCTTTTATCAAGAATAGGATATGAAAATCCAAAGTCGAAAATAGCTATAGTAGTGTCATTGATAATCTTTATTGCACCACGGTCAGGAACATATGAACTATTTGTATAACTGCCTGCATTTGCTAAAATGGAAAGATATCCCTTTTCCAATTCGGAATTGTTTAACTCTAGATAATTATTATAAAAATAATTTTTCAGTTTATCCCAGACGCCTACGCCGTAACGGTCAACAATCAGATCATATCTAAATGATTCTATGAAGATGTCATCCATCATTGGCGACATTCCGGTTGTACCATTTGCACAGAAAATATAATATCCGTTTGATACGGGAGCATTATACGGTCTTGCATTTGTAAGATAATAAAACAGTTCCTGAGTGTCATTCGGATGATTATTATCATAGGTATTTTCATTTAAAACTATGCCAACAGGATTATATAACAATCCTCCACCATCAATTGCATTATTCAAACTAAATGAACAGTCTTCAACAATAGCATCAGATCTTACTATTAATGCACCTGCCCCATAATCAGCATTATTATCTGAAATAGTGGAATTTCTTAATATTGCATTATAACCAATCCAGAATATTGCACCACCAAACTCTGCAGTATTATTTGATAATTGGGAGTTAATTAACTGAGTATTATTTCCTTCAATATAAATACCTGCACCACGAGTCTCTTTAGGTGAAGAAAATGAGTCCTTAATAGTAATTGAATCGAATAAAGCATTTTCAGAAAGTGAGTAAATTGCACCGCCATTGGATGCGGAATTATTTATAAATTGAGAATTTCTTAAAACAGGGTTTTCTCCAACATAATAGATTCCAGCTCCTCTTATAGGACGATAATTGCTCTCAAATACTGAATTATTAATGAAAGAATTAGGTCCGTACATATATATAGTTCCACCATAATATTGAGCATAATTTTTAGTGAAACTGGAACCTGTAATAGTTCCGTCAGCACCCTGCCAATAAATAGCTCCTCCATAATAATTAGCACGATTTTCATCAAAATGAGAATCGATTATCTCTGCATCTGTCCCTCTCACATAAACAGCACCACCATAATATGCAGTATTGTTTGAAAACTGAGAGTTAACAATAGTGCTATTAACAGCACTTATGTAGACTGCACCTGCATAATTAGCACGATTGTCTGAAAAGGTAGAATTAGCAATAATTCCATTGGAACCTGTCCACCATACTGAACCGGCATAATTGGTTCCTCCATTACCATTAATGAAAGTAATATTATTTAAAACAACATCACACCCTGAATTTATTTTGAAAAAACGACAAGCACTTTGAGCATCGAATAAATGTCCATTACCGTTAATAATCAAACTGCGATTAATAATGATACTGCTGGTGAAAATCATATCATTTTGAATTTCAA
>NZ_JAFSNZ010000099.1 GCF_017447225.1 Methanobrevibacter sp.
ATAGAAGTGTTCAATCAAAATAAGAATCCTGTTTTCAAATTATAACTGGATTTTTTACTTTCTTTTTTATTAAAAATTTTTTAATTTATTATTATTTTATTTTTTTAAAAATAAAATAAGTAACTATTTTAATATTAAAAAATATAGTTAACATATTAAACAATTATTGGGAGATTGTATGTTAATTAAAGTTAATGGCAAAGAGATTGATGTAGCAGAGGGTTCTACAATTCAGGATGTAATTGATGAAACCAATGCTCCATATACTCCTGGTAGTATTATTTGTCTAATTAAAGGTAAAAAAGAACTGGAAAAGAATATTACTAAGTATAAAATTAAAACTACCAAAGGTTCTATTATTATTGAATTAGTCGAAGATGAAGAGGCAAAACCAATCATTGATGTTTGGAAAAATCAGTATGAGGATTTTGCCGACTTGTCAGTTCGCTGGTCAACTTCAAATGAAGTGGCAATCGGGCCTGTAGTAACTGATCTGGAACCTACTTCAGATGAGTTCAAATATTATGACGGCGATGTGGTTTTAAGTTTATCTAGTTTCAGTAACGAGTCCACTCACCTGATTCTTCTTAAAGAGAACACCACCAACGTGTACAGCGTACCTCCGTTCAACAAGGGTATTTTTGCACATATTATCGGTGGTAAGAAAACTTTAAACGAATTGACTGATGATGATGTGGTAACTGCTGTCGAGCCTATTATTGAAAGAAGCACAACTACCGACAGTGCGGCCACTTCAGACTTGAGCACTATATTGGAAGAGGGAAATGAAATGTTCACCTACATTGATTTTGAAATCGATGAGGAATCTCCAATTTGTGTGGAACACTTGTTTTCAATAATCAAGGACAACAGGATTAAGGTCAATTTCGACTCAAATTCCTTTGTGGGAATTTATGGATTGGAAGGAATCGACAAGCCTGAAGAGAATACTACTCAGAGAGTGAGAGGCACAATTACCATCAGAAATGAAGGTAATGGTGTAGGTAGAATGTATATTTATCGTGAAAACAGAGTTTTAACGCCAAACCACACTACTGTCGGTAAGATCACTACCGGAATGGAAATCATAGATATAGCTAAAAAAGATGATTTCATAACTGTCAAAACAGAACAGCAAAGACTGCTCTTGCTCGGTAAATCACAATCAGAAGCCAGCGAAATGTTGGCGCAGGCCGGTGTTGAGCATGTCCGTGAAGGAGTCACAGGTGATGAAGGAGTGATTGTTGAGCAATCTCCTAGACACACAATCGATATCCTGAATGAGGGAAAAGTTGTAACGAAAGCGATTAATCCGGATGAATTATGTGAAATCGAATTTGTTGACAATGCTCCAAGATCAGTCAAATACTTTAAATTGATTTCTGGTCTTTTAGAAAACCCTGTCGGCAAAATCAAAATTCACTTTGCAGTTCCTGGAATGCACATTACAATCTTTGAAGGAGACAAAAAATTGGCTAAAGGTCTTGTTCCGGAAAACAATCCTGTTGACATTGTAAATGAATGTGAAATAGGCATTACAAACATGTCTGCAAAAACTGCCGGTCTGATTGGTGTAAGATTTGAGCCTAACCGTGATTTTGGTCCGACTGCAGAATCATTTAATGCAACAAATATCATCGGTAAAATGGTTAAGAATACCGAAGGTTTAGAAGATTTAAAAGAAGGAGTTGAAGTATATGTCAGAGAATCTATGTCCTAAAGTTACAATGAGTAGTGAAGATTGGGATCCAGAAGTAATTACTCGTATGATTATTCTCGGACCGGGAGCTCGTGTAAGTGAAAGCCAGATTGTAGGTGAATTCCACATGCTGGGTCTTCCATTAACAATCAAAAACACCTGTTACGGGTCTATGATTAGTGGAAAAAAGGACGATGTCATGAAAGCCATTGAGGAAATCAGAAAACTTGACCCTGCCCATATATTCACTAAAGAAAGAGGCTTTGCTCCGGGTGACCCTAGAAGATGCAGAGGTCATAGGTTCGGACCTAGGGAAGGATTCCATCAGATGGAAAAGGAATATACAATACTCGGTTATGTTGCTGAAGCTTTAGAAAATCCTAAAGAAGTGACTATTGAAGAGAAAAAACCGGTTAAAGTTGATGATTTTAAAGAAATTATGAATGAATGTTTAGAAAACAATAAGAAATAGGTGAAAATATGGTGAAAGTAGCTATTTATCCTCCAAATTCATTAATCTTAGCAGATTTAATTGAAAGGAAAGGTCATACTCCTTTAGTTCTTCAAAAACAAATTAGACAAAAAATTAAAGATCCGGAGATTGATTCTCCACCAATGAACATAACAGAAGAGGACCCAATAAAAGGTCTTAAATATGCGGCTATTGAGGTTCCGTCAGGTGTGCGTGGAAGAATGTCAATTATCGGGCCGTTAATTGATGACGCTGAAGCAGCAATTATCGTTGACGGCGCACCGTTCGGTTTCGGTTGTATCGGATGTGCAAGAACAAACGAACTGTCAATATTCCTGCTGAGGAACCGTGACATTCCGGTGCTGGAAGTAACTTATCCTACTAATCAGGACGAAACTTACCTTATGGTAAATGAAATCAATGACTTTATTGATTCACTTGAAGAAAAATCAGAGGAGGAATAGATATGGTTAAAATTGCTTTAGTTTCATGCGGAACTGAATATAGTGGAATTCAAAAGGAAATTGAAAAAGCAGCTAACAAATTCGGTGCAGAAATTATTCTTCCGGAAATTGATTTGGATTACATTGATGAAGCTTATGAGAAATTCGGTTTTTCCGCTCAAAGTTCAAGTTTAAAATTAATGATTGCAAGAGCCATGGCTATTGTTGAAGGCAAATCCAAACCTGATGCAGTATTCATCGCTACATGTTTCAGATGTGCTGAAGCGGCACTTGTAAGAAATGAAGTAAGACGTTTCATTCAGAACAATACCCGTATTCCTGTAGTTACCTATTCATTCACTGAAAGGACAAAAGCTGATGAACTGTTCATCCGTATGGAAGCGCTGGCTACTACTGTAACCCGCAGAAGCATTCTTGCCCGTGAAAAACAGGAAGGACTCACTCTTGGTCTGGACTCAGGTTCAACCACTACAAAAGCAGTGCTGATGGAGAACAATAAGGTTATCGGAACAGGTTGGACTTCAACCAAAGACATTATTGAATCCGCAAAAACTGCGGCTGCAGAAGCATTCTCTCAGACTGACTATGACTGGGATGATTTGGACGGAATCGGAACCACAGGATACGGTAGGTTCACGATGGGTCAGGAATTTGGTGCTGAACTTATTCAGGAAGAATTGTCAGTCAATGCAAAAGGTGCAGTATATCTGGCGGACTGTCAGAAAGGAGAAGCTACCGTATTGGATATTGGCGGTATGGACAACAAGGTTATTACAGTTAACAACGGTATTCCGGATAACTTTACCATGGGTGGTATCTGTGCAGGTGCATCCGGAAGATTTTTAGATATGACATCACGCAGACTGGATGTTGACATTACAGAACTCGGTCCATTGGCTGTACAGGGTGACTGGAGAAAAGCAATGCTGAACTCATACTGTATCGTATTCGGTATTCAGGATCTTGTTACCACTCTTGCGGCAGGAGGATCCAAAGCGGATGTTGCTGCAGCTGCATGTCACTCAGTATCAGAACAGGTTTACGAACAGCAGCTTCAGGAAATTGACATCCGTGAACCGCTGATACAGGTAGGTGGAACAAGTCTGATTTCTGGTCTTGTTGAAGCTGTAAGTGAAACTTTAGGTGGAATTGAAGTCATTGTCCCAGAATATTCCCAACACATCGGTGCTGTAGGTGCAGCTCTTCTCGTATCCGGAATGGGACACAGACAAGATGATAAATAAGAAGAGTTGGTTTGATGTTAGTTGAATGCTATGATAAGAAAGGTGCAGAAGTATATGAAATCATCATAAAGCAGATCTTTCAGGATTTGGTTTTAGGTGCAGCAGTTGATGATTTGAAAGCTTTTGTCAATCCTGACGATCCTGTATTTATATTAGCTATTAAAATGAAAAAGACTTCCACTGTCATTGAATTCAAGGATATTGCTGATTTTACTTATGATAAGGCTGATGACGTGACTCATATATTCATTGAAGATGAAAACTATCTTCCAAACATCCTTAAAAGATTATGGATGAGATTTTCAAGAGAGGAAATCTATCAGCCGACCAGATACAATATTGATTTGGATGGTAATCAGATGGATTTGGAAACTCTGGTCATTGATGACCCTCATTCCAATCTTCAAAGAAGAATTTACGATGCAATTTTCAGAATCTTGCCTGAAGGCTTTAAGATTATCAAGGACGTTTCTACAGAAGACATTGTTGCTGTTGTAGCTACTGACGAGCTGATTATGGATTCTTGGATTGAAAAGGCTAATGAATATATAGCTGAATTGAACAATGGCATGTAGAAAAGTATATATAACCCCTGTTATATAATTACTATAAATAATCGGAGAGAAGTGGTTTATATGAACGAACATAAAGGTTCAAGATTTGCACATATAACTAAAGCACATCCTTGCTTTAATGAAAAAATGCATGATAAAGTTGGAAGAGCTCATGTGCCAGTTGCACCAAAATGTAATATCTTCTGTAACTTCTGTACTCGTGACATTAACAATGAGGAAGACAGGCCTGGTGTAACTAGTTGTATAATGAAACCTGATGATGCAATAGCTCACATTGATGAGGTGACTGCAGACGGCCCAATTTCAGTTGTTGGAGTTGCAGGTCCAGGTGATTCACTTGCAAATGAAGAAACATTTGAGTTCTTTGAAAAAATGGCTGAAAAACATCCTGATTTAATCAAATGTATGAGTACTAACGGACTTTTACTTCCAAAATATGCAGACAGGCTTGCAGAGCTTGGAGTAAATTCAGTTACCGTAACAATCAATGCAATCGACCCTGACATTGCAGTTGATATTTATTCATTCATCAAATATGAAGGAAAAATCTACAAGGATTATGATGCTGTAAAAATACTCATCAAAAATCAGCTTGACGGTGTTGAAAAGGCAGCAGCAAACGGCATGGTTGTTAAAGTAAATTCAGTATTGATTCCAGGATTGAACGACGAACACATTGTTGAAATTGCAAAAGAAGTCAAAAAACGTGGAGCTTCATTAATGAACATTTTGCCGTTAATTCCATTAGCTAAGATGAAACATTATTCACGTCCTGACTGTTCAATGATGGAAAGCGTTCGTGAGCAGGTAGAAGAAATTATTCCAGTATTCAGGGCATGTACCCAATGCAGGGCAGATGCTTATGGAATTCCTGGTAAGAAAAGCGAAGATCATCATTTAGGAATGACTCCTCAAAGTCATTACTAAATCTATTTTTTTATTTTTTCCGACATTCAAATACCTAATGTTGGATTATTGATGTTGACAGAATTAAGCATTTCAATCATTGTGTCTTGATTTCGTCCAATAATGCTTACTTCATAATCTCCAATCTGTCTTTCCATATAATACATATTTTCTCCGCTGCCGTCTTTGTAGATTACGATATCTCCTTCAGTCCTATCGAGAACAACCTGTGCTGGGGCATGCCCTCCCCGTATGGTTGAAAACATTATATTACATATTTCATAGTAATATTCACCGCCATTAGTAAACATAACATATCCTCCGATAGTACCATAACTAGGTAGTGAATCCGTTTCAACAAAATTCGAGCCTTCGGGCACTAACATTGTTATCCCACCAAAATCCTGATTTTCAAGAGGAATGCTGTTAAATCCTGAAAAAATTACTATTCCAATAACCAATATTGCAATAATGATGAGCAATAGTCCAATAATTTTTTTATAATCAGAATTTGAACTGGATTGTGTGGCTGTTTCCTCTTCAAGTCTTTTTCCGCAATTTGAACAGAATTTCGATGAATCCTCTATCATGCTTCCGCAATGTATGCAGTATTTGTCCATTGTTTCACCAATTAATTATATTGGCTTATGATAATATATTTCTTTCTAAATTATAATTGTCTTTAAAATAATTTTACCATAAAAAATTCAATATATTTGATATTAAAGTATTATTTTAATTTAATACTTCTTTAATTATTTTTATCTTTAACATGTCCATATGAAAAAACTAATGTAATATGTACATGATTTAAATGGATATTGGGTATTTAATAAAAAAAGTTCAAAAGTAATTATAAAAATTACTCTTCCAATAGGATTATGTTTTTAGGGTCTACTTTCAGATACTTAGGAATCTCAAAGTCATGTTCGTAGATTTCCTTATCGTATTTCCACCATAATCCGTTTGACAATGTAACTTCCCATTCGAAAGGCATTTCAAATTTTGTAGCATTTTCAGTATCTACAACATTAACATCCTCTTTTTCGGCAGCAATAAAGTCATGTGCCCTTATTCCTATATGGGTAATGTTCGGTGAAATCTTTTTGGATACTTCAAATGTAACTCCCCAATCCAGGGATTTGAGATGATAATCGTCTATAATTTCAATTTTGGAAATATTTTTACATCCTGTAAGTCTTGCAACTTCGACTCTTCCAGGATTTTCAAATATGTCATAAGTATCTCCTTTAGCTATGATTTTTCCCTGATCCAATACTATAAGCTCATCACAGAACTGGAATGCTTCGTCACGGTCGTGGGTAACCATGATTGAAAATCCGTCAAAACCTTTTAGCATATTACTGAGTTCAATACGCAACTGTTCTTTGAGGAAAGTATCCATAGCACTGAACGGCTCATCAAGCAAAATCACATCAGGACTGTATGCTAATATTCTGGCTAAAGCTACTCTTTGCTGCTGACCTCCGGATAACTGTCTAGGGTATCTTTTTTCCAGTCCTTCAAGATGGAAACGTTTAATCATGTCTGATACGCTTTTTTCACTATCGTCTTTGGATAAACCGATTGCAATATTTTCTTCAACAGTCATATTAGGAAACAAAGCATAATTCTGAAATAGGTAACCTACATTTCTTTTTTGAGGTTTTATGTTGATTTTATTGTCAGAATCAAAATAGGTGATTTCTTCATTTGTAGTTAAGCTTATAATACCTTCATCTGGATTGACAATACCTGCAATGGATTTCAATGTCATACTTTTACCGCAACCGGAAGGACCAAGAATACCCAAACGTTTGTTTTTCAATTCAAATTTAACATCTAAATCAAATTCCTTAAGTTCCTTTTGGATATTTACTTTTAACAGTTTGTCGCTCATAATTTCCCTCATGACATATTAAAAATAAGAATGTTTAAATTAGTATTTCCATTGTTTTTCCTTGCGTATAGAAACATAATCCATAATAAAAATAACTATAAATGATATAACAACAATGACTATTACATAATTGAAAGCTTCTCCCATATTACCTGCAGCTACTTCAGAATAAACTGCCATAGGGAGAGTTCTGGTTTGTCCGGCAATATTACCTGCAAGCATAGCTGTAGCACCGAATTCTCCTAAGCCTCTAGCGAAAGCAAGAATTCCACCACTGATAATTCCAGGCAATGCATTTGCAAATAAAATTTTCCAGAAAATTTTCCATTCGGACATACCTAATGTACGTCCAGCATCTAATAAGTTAGAATCTACCTGTTCGTATGCGCCCCTTGCGGAACGATACATTAAAGGAAAAGACATGACTACTGCAGCAATAACTGTTGCAGGCCATGAAAATGCGATTTTTATAGCAAAGAATTCTATAAAAAAGTGACCAATCGGTCCCCTAACACCAAAAGTGTACAGTAAGAAGAACCCTACTACTGTAGGAGGCAATACTAGAGGAAGTGTAAAAATTCCGTCAAGTATAATTTTTACTGTGTCATTTTTGGTCTTAACAATTCCCCAAGCAACAATTAAACCTACAAAGAAGGTTATGAATATTGATAAGCTTGCTGTTTTCATTGAAATGAAAATTGGGGACCAATCCATCATGTCTTTTTTCTCCTTTAATTATTTATTAATTTTTTTACTTGAATATGCTTATTCGTGGATAGCAAATCCGTATTCTACAAATACATCTTTAGCTTCTTTGGTTTGTAAGAAGTCAAGGAATGCTTGTGCAGCTTCAGGATTTTTGGAATCTTTGAGCATAGCTACTGGGTAGATAACAGAAGTGTTTAAAGATCCTTCTGGAGCTTCACAGACGATTTTTACATCATCAGTGGATTTAGCATCAGTGGAGTATACAATACCACAATCTGCAGATCCTTGAGCTACTTGGTTTAATACTGCAGTTACATCAGTACCTAAAGATAATTTGGATTCAACAGCATCCCAAATACCTAAATTGGTTAATGCTTCTTTAGCGTATTGTCCAGCAGGTACAGATTCTGGGTCACCGATAGCGATAGTACCGTTAACATCTTTTAAGTCTTCGAATGAAGAGATGGTGGAATTGGAGTCAGCAGGTACGATTAAAACAACTTTGTTTTCTAAGAATTGAACGTTGGTTGCATTGTCAACTAAACCTTCTTCTGCTAACTTGTTCATCTGTTTGTTAGCTGCAGACATGAATACATCTGCTCCTAATCCGCCTTCAATTTGGGTTTGTAAGTCACCACTTGAAGCGTAGGTAGGTGTAACTTTTACACCAGGGTATTTTTCTTCAAACATTGGGATTAATTTTTCATCATAAACGTTTTTTAAACTAGCTGCAGCAGCTAAGTTTACTTCTTGTCCGTCTAAGTTAGGGCCGCCTAAGAAGTCGAATAAACCTGCGCTAACTACGGAACTTGCACCAACGAGCACTACTAATGCTACGATTGCAACTGCAAATATCTTTTTATTATTCATAGTATCCTCCTCTTTATAGAAAATATCACTATCAGATATAAAAATTATAATTCAATCAGAAAAATTCTCTACGAATAAATTTCTTATTCATATTGAATGAATATGGTGTCTTATTATTATTCAATCAGATGTTGTAATCTGTGATGAACAATAATATAACAATCAAAAATAAATGAAATTATTTATTCAATTTCTATTATTTTTAATAACCATTTCTAATATAGATTATAATTTAATTATCATGATTAGTAATTATAGATTTAGTTATATGGATATATAAATATTTTCTTAACGTTTTTGAAAACTGCAAAAATTGTGTATTATTTGCCTTTCAGTTGAATAAAATATATGTAAAAATGTAACTTTTTGTGTATTTCTGCAAGTCCCTACACTTCATAATAGGTTATGTTTTCCCTAATGAATTCAACATCTTTGACATATAAAACATCTTTATAGGGCTCAGTTCCCAATGTGTGGTTTTCAACAATTCTGCATGAAAAAATGTCTTCAATATACACATCAGTAGCATCTTCCGTGCGTAATTTGCTTGCATCGGAGTAATCCATTATGATGATTTCATTAAGTGAAATGTAAACATATTTAGAACCCAAGGACTTCATCCATTTCACTGTTTCATTGTCATAGCCTTCAAAATATGGATCAGTTTCTATCTCTTCTATCACTTTTGAAAGCTCAAGTGGGCTTCCTGAAACATTTAATGTAATTCTGTTCGTATCATCAGGTGCTTCGTTTCCCAAATATACCAGATATGTTCCAAAAATGACTATAAGAATAATTATAATGCCGATAATTATCTTTTTCATAAAAATCCCTTCAGTAAAGTTTTTCGCCGGTGTATTCGTTTTCCTCTGTGTAAATTCTTATTAGGGTGTCTACGGTATCATCATACATTAGTCTGTATCCGATGGCTCCGCCGTTATCTGTTTCCACATTGTTTAATCTGCGGTCACTGAACTCTCCGCAGTTATTGATGATATACCACATTCCATGAGGAGTGTAAATGAACAGTGTTCCCTCACCCATTTCATTCCCTTTTTTGAAGCTGTCGTCGGGATCATAAATTTTCGTTGAATGTATCGCCAGACGGCTCAAGTCCTGTTTCGGTGATGTTCCTCCTTTTCTGAATAGGGTGTTCAGCCAGTTGTATGCTTTATCCTTAAGGTTAACCTTTTGTATAGGGTCTTCGAATGCCTTTTTGATTTTGTTCTGTCTTTTTTCTAAGGTATTTTCAATGCCTAAAATTTCTTCTACTTTAGCGACATCCTTTTCAAGGCATCTGTAGCCTTCAGGCCTTCCGGTAACCTTGATAATTCCGTCCATAAAGTCTTTTCTTCTGAAGTTTCTCATATATGGCTTTACTTTTTCAAATTCCTCATCGGGAATTTTCTTGTTCAGTCCGTATAAGTAGCCGTATTCGTTAGCGTCATAGCATTTTGTTTCAAGTTTCAAATCTTTGTCTGCCATACAAACACTTCCTTTGTTATTAGATTATTTTTGTTCAATTTAAAATTTTTCATCGAAAGATTATTTACTTCATATTATCAATATTATAATAAGGAGAAATTTTATGAATGAGGAATATATTACTGTTTCCAAGGTCACGGATTACATAGGTGAACTTTTTCGCAGTGATTTGAATTTAAGGCATGTTCGCATAAAAGGAGAACTGTCAAATGTCAAACTGTATCCCAGCGGACATTTATATTTCACTTTAAAGGATGAGGAAAGTCAAATCAAAGGTGTAATGTTTGCTGCCAGATATAAACTCAGATTCCGGCCTAAACATGGGATGAAAGTACTTATTGAAGGTAAAATTGAAGTCTATAATAAGCACGGTAATTATCAGTTGTATGCTGATAAGATTTCCAAGGATGGTGTCGGTGATTTACACAGGCGTTTTGAGGAGCTGAAGGAAAAATTAAACAAGGAAGGACTTTTCGATGAATCCCACAAAAAAGATATTCCCAGTTTTCCTAAAAGAATCGGAGTCATTACAGCCCCTAACGGTGCGGCTATCAGGGACATTATAACTACAATCAACAGACGGTGGCCGATATGTCAGGTGATATTGTTCCCGTCACTCGTTCAGGGGGATAAAGCCGCTGAAAACATAGTATATCAAATCAGAATGTCTCAGAAATTTAATTTGGACACGTTAATTGTTGGAAGGGGTGGAGGAAGTATTGAAGATTTATGGTCATTTAACGAAGAAATTGTTGCAAGAGCCATTTATGAGTGTGAAACTCCCGTAATAAGTGCTGTTGGTCATGAAATTGATTTTACAATTTCGGATTTTGTTGCCGATTTAAGGGCACCGACTCCAACGGCCGCTGCAGAAATTGCAGTTCCACCTTATGCTGAGATTAAAAATGCCATAAATCAGCTTAGCGATAGAGCAAATATGGCAATCAATAAGAAATTGGATGAAAATAAAATTAAATTGGATAATATTACCTCTAAAAAGATTTTCACGAATCCTTATGAAATTTATGCTCCTAAAGAGATGATGCTTGACCAGATTATCAGTCGTTTGGATTTCTCTTCAAAATCATTGCTGATGAGGAATAAATCCAGACTGGATTTGGTTAAAAGTTCCAGTGTCTTTAAAAATCCGCATGAACTTTTCACTTCTCAAAGAATTGTTTTGGATAATCTTGTCGGTCGTTTGGACTATTCGTCCAGTTCATTAATTAAAGACAATCAGAATAAACTGGCAATGATTAAAAATTCCAATGTCTTTAAAAATCCTGATAAAATGTTTGATTCACAAAAGACAGTTTTGGATGGTCTTGTCAATCGTCTGGATTATTCTTCCAACAGATTGATATCAGCCAATAGGAACAGATTGGACATGGTAAAAAATTCCTCATTATTCAGAAATCCTGAAATGATTGTTAATAGCAAAAAAGAGCAATACTTACTGCAGTTTTCAAAACTGGAAATTTTAAATCCTCTAAATACATTAAAAAGAGGTTATACTTTAGCTAAAAGTGATGATAAAGTGGTCTCATCTGTCAGGGATGTAAAATCCGGTGATGAGCTGGAAGTTGAGTTTAAGGACGGTAGTGTTAATACGAAGGTGATTTAGTATGGTCGAAGAAAATATGAGTTTTGAAGATAACTTGAAAGAGTTGGAAGAAATTGTTGCAAATCTGGAGAAAGGTGATGTTTCACTGGATAATGCAATTGAAGAATTTAAAAAAGCTATGGATCTGGTCAAGGCCTGTGACGACAAACTTAAGGATGCGCAGGATACAATTGCCAAAATAGTCAAGGACAATGGGGAAATCACTGATTTCAATGTGGAATAAAATGGATGCAGGTACATTAACTTTAATATTTCCAATGATACTGGTCATTCTGGCCAATACGATGTATAATATCTGTGCAAAGTCAACTCCGGGGGATGTTGATCCTTTTGCAACGCTGATTGTTACCTATTTCATTGCAATGATAGTTACAATCATATTGTTTTTTGTAATTGCAAGACCTGAAAATGCATTATTGGAGCTTTCAAAAATTAATTGGACATCAATAGTTTTGGGAGTGGCTATTGTGGGGTTGGAAACCGGTTATATTCTGATTTATCGTGCAGGATGGAATGTCAGTAATGCTTCTGTTGTAGCCAATATCTGTCTTGCCGGCACACTGCTTGTTGTAGGTTATGTTGTCTATAAGGAAAACATCTCCTTAACGCAAATTTTGGGTATTGTTGTCTGTATAATCGGGCTGATTTTAGTCACAAAATGAACTCTTTATATATAATAAGTTAAATAAAATAATAATGTATTAATAAAATTAAGGTGTATTAGACATGAAAATTAGAACTCCTGCCAGAATTCATATTACATTATTGGATTTGAATGGTTCATACGGCAGGATTGATGGAGGAATCGGATTTTCACTGCAAAACCCTCAGTTTGTTTTAGAGAGTACTCAGACTGAAAGCGGAGTTAATGTAGAATTCGATGAAAGTATTACTGACAGTGAAGTAATTGAAGAATGTGATTTAAAGATTAGACAGGCTTATGAAGATATTTGTAATCATTTTGATATAGATTCAGGTTTTGATTTTAAGGTTCACAGTGCATTTTCAGCACATTCAGGATTTGGATCAGGTACTCAAATCGCTCTTGCAGCAGCAAAATTAATCTGTGAAACCGTAGGCATTGACAAGTCATCTGTCGAATTGTCATCAATCGTCGGAAGGGGAGGAACTTCCGGAATCGGAACCTATGGTTTTGAAGATGGAGGATTCATTGCTGACGGAGGACACAGCTTAAAGGAAAAGGCTACATTTTTACCTTCCTCCGCATCAAGCGCATGTCCGCCACCACTCATCGGAAGATATGAGTTTCCTCAGGAATGGGATGTGCTGGTTGCAGTTCCGCCATACGGACTGTCAATTCACGATGGTGAGGAAGTCAATCTCTTCCAAAGATTCTGTCCGCTCCCCCAAAGGGAAGTTGAACAGTTATCTCACATTGTATTCATGAATATGATTCCTGCAATGCTTGAAAAAGACATTGAAGAGTTTGGAAAATGTATCGATGAGATACACAAAAGGGGATTCCAGAAAGCTGAATTGACACTTTATGATGAAAGAATGCATAATCTGATGCAGCATTTGCGTGACAACGGTGCATATGGTGTTGGAATGAGTTCATTCGGACCTACAATATATTCAGTTGTCGATGACAACAACCGTGAAAGTGTCTTGAAGGCAACCCGTGAATTTTTAGGAGAAGACGCTCCTATATTTATAACTAAAGGTCAAAACAGTGGTTATGTTCTTGAAAAATAATCACTTTTTTTAATTTCTTTTTTTAGTCAAAATCCTTAAAGCAGATGTCTGCATAAGTGCAGAATCTACATACATATTGCTCGTTTTTAGGAAATTTTTCCTGATTGACTTTTTTTCTAACGTCATATAATGTGTCGAGGCCTTCCTCAAGCTCTTCCTGCATCATGAATTTCCGTTTGTTCGGATTTTCCTCAAAATGAAGCAGTCTTAACTTATTGTTTTTGGTGAAAAATATTCCTGCGGCCACCACATTTTTATCCTCATAATTGTTTTCAACAAGCATCTTGTAATATCCAAGCTCGCGCCTGCATTTGCTGAATGAGGATGATGATCCTGTTTTATAGTCGATTACTACTAAATCTCCTTCAGGATTTTCCAAAACGATATCTGTGATTCCTGTGATGTTGTGGGTTTCATCAGTCAGATACTCTTCCTGGCTGAAGAGCTTATAGTCATTTTCAACAAATGCCCTTTCAAAAAAAGAGGCCAGACTATCCAAATGAACCTCGATCTCATCAGTATCCAGATTTAAGCTTTCAGCTATTAAATCAAGAGAATATCTGATGTCCATTTGTGGTTTATCGCCATACCTTACAACATAGTCCTCAGCTACTTTGTGAACGTCACTTCCCAGCGCCATATATTCATTAGGGGGCATTTCAATCTCATCAATGTATCTGTATTTGAATTCACGGGGACATTTAAGATATGTGTTGATTTTTGATTTGGATAATCTCATTATATAATAATTATATTTTTAATTATTTATATGTCTTCAAATAAAGTTAATAATATGGATTTGAATACTTTCTTATTCGACTCAGTTGTCGGATTTTTTGTTATATTGATAACATTTTTATTAATTTATCTACTGATTAATAGGCTCTATTTAAAAATCAGGGATAAAACAATTTTTGATATGAGGCAGTACTTTCCTGAAGACGAAATACATACTCTAAGACAAGTTGTGTTCTTATTTATGATGGCAGGATGTTTTACAAATGTTGTCCTGGCATTGGTTTTTGCTAATGTGGATATGTGGTATCTTGCAACATTTGATTTTGTTATATCTTTAATCTGTTTTATAGACTTGGACAAAAGCACAATTAAAAATAAAATTTTGGCATTTTTATTAATACCATTCGCTACTGTTTCTTTTTTAATATCAGATATTACTATTTTATCCTTATTTGAATTTGCTCATTTGATAGTCATGCTATATATGATTAAAGTATATTATGCTAAATTCAATGAATACACTAAATATCATGGGTTAGGAATTGCAATAATACTTCTGTTTGCAATAGTCTTTTTCAGCATGTATCTAACGGCTTTTGCAGAAAATGTGGACTTGTTTGATGCATTAGTCATGACTTCCAACGCTTTTACAAGTAACGGATATGCAATTTTGGGAAATTCCATTATAGGAAAAATGGATGCTATACTCCTTGTATGGGGAGGATATATTATATCAGGGGTAAGTACAGCTACATTAACAGCAGCTATTTTGACGAGGCATTTCAATAAGAAATTTGATGATTTGGAAAAATTAATTAAGGAAAATAAAAAATGAGGTGTTTGGATGAAATGTAAATCAGTGATTTTAGCTTTTGTGCTAATTTTAATATGTGCGGTTTCTGCTGTTGCAGCAAGTGATGCAACAATTGACGGCCATAAATTCACCATTCCTGACGGATATTCACTGTATAATTCTTCAGATGATACAGTCAGTCTTGAAAAGGATGATTATCATACAATAACCATAATTTTGGGTGATGCGCAAAACCTGGATGATGCAAGGGATAATCTGGAGAATATGGGATATAATTATTCCGGCTCAAATTCCTATAAATACGGTGATTTTGATGTTGTCCAGCAGAATTATGAACTTGATGGCATCGTAATATATGCCTATGTATGCATGTCAGATAAGGTCAATCTGATAATTACTCTGACTGCACCTAAAAGCGAACCTGCCCTTGAAGGTACAGACAATCCTGTAACAACAATTTTAGACACAATTAACTAGTGATAACATGGATGAATTGCTTAAAAAAACAGTAGAGATAGTATTGGAAAAACTGGATGATGAAATCGATGATATTACAGTGGAACGTGCAGTATTCGGATTATTCTTCTCCGGTGTTAAGCTCTCAACAGGTCATGGAGGGTTGTGCTTCACGCCGGTTAAGGAAATGCCCGAAGCGGTATGCTGTCCAAGCTCAGCAGCCATAATGCCGCTTTCCGGGAAACTTTCAGGCGTTCCGGTTAAACAGTATCTTGACGACATATTCTGTGACAATGTCTTGAGAAGAACGCTTGGAATAGCTGCCTTAAATGCATTAAGCAATATCATATGGGAAAAAGGGGGTTGCGAATACAAACCTGTAATGCCCCGTGATGCCTTTGATGAAATTGATGTGACCAAATACGAAAAGACGGTTGTTGTCGGTGCACTGATACCAATGCTTAAAAAGCTTATTGCAGCAGGAAATGATTTCAAAATATTGGAACAGGATCCAAGAACTCTAAAGGAACGTGAAATGCCATTCTACGCACCTGCCGAAGATGCTCACAAATATGTTCCCGATGCGGATTTGCTTGTGATAACAGGCGTCACCGTATTGAACGGCACATTGTCCCATTTGCTTGAACTAGCAAAACCAGATGCAAAAATACTTGTCACAGGACCGACCGCTAGTATGATTCCGGATGTATTCTTTGAAAATGGAGTTACCATGACTGGAGGTATAGTCGTAACAAAAGCAGATGAACTGCTGGATATAATCTCCGAAGCAGGTTCTGGATATCATTTTTTTGGCCAATCAGCAGAACGTGCGGTTATTCGCAGAGTCTAATACAAATTTTTATATCATCTCAAAATAATATTAATAATCATGAGAACTATTGAATGGGAAGACAACAAATTAAAATTAATAGACCAGACTAAGCTTCCGGACGAATTAACTTATGTTTACTGTGAAAATTACCAGGAAGTCATTGTAGCAATCAAGGACATGATTGTGCGCGGTGCACCAGCTATTGGCGTAGCTGCAGGCTTTGGTATGGCTCTTGCCTATCTGAATGGTGAGGATTTGGAAAAAGCTGCTGATGAAATCAAAGCAGCAAGACCAACAGCCATTAATCTCTTCTGGGCAGTTGACAGAGTACTGAATAGCGATGATCCTTTAGAAGAAGCATTAAAAATGTATCAGGAAGATATCGATACCAATATGGCTATTGGAAAATACGGTTGCGAAGTCATTGATGATGGAGATACTATTTTAACTCACTGTAATGCAGGAGCACTTGCATGTGTTGATTACGGTACTGCTTTAGGTGTTATCAGAGCAGCTTTTTATGAAGGCAAAGACATTAATGTGATTTGTGATGAAACCAGGCCTCGCGGTCAGGGAGCCAGCCTGAGCGTTTGGGAAATGCAGCAGGAAAACATTCCTGTAAAACTGATTCCTGATGTGGCTTCAGGATTTTTGATGTCACAGGGCAAAATCGATAAGGTCGTCATAGGTGCGGACAGGATAGCAAAAGGCGGTGTTGTTAATAAAATCGGTTCATTCATGGTTGCAATGGCTGCAAAACAGCATGATGTTCCATTTTATGTGGCAGCTCCATTGTCCACTTTTGATTTTGAAGCATCCATCTTCGATACTGTTATTGAAGAAAGGGATGGTGATGAAGTAAGATATTATGGCGGTGCCAGAATTTGTCCTGAAGGCACAGAAGTGATAAATCCTGCTTTTGATATAACTCCAAAAGAATTCATTACTGGTATTATCACTGAAAATGGAATTATTGATCCGATTTAGGTGTAATTTACATTTGAATCATGATTTTAAAATTTGATTGGGGATTGTATAGTTAACGTATATGATTCTTAATTTCTTTTATTTTGTGGAAATATAATCATATTTAGTTATAAAAGTACATCATTGAAATCAAATAAAATAATCATTCATACCATTTCATATCAATCAATATATTGAAGAAGTCTACTCTAATGGGTAATTAATCTTTTAAGAATAATTAATTACTCATTTGATTTTAGTCAATTTTTTCAACGGAATTTCTAAATAATATTGTTGAAGAGAGTTTTTATTCGGATGTTTTACTCAAAATAATGATGATTATGCATATCATGTATTTATATATTTTGTGTAATAAATTTATTACCAACAAAGTAAGGAGGTTTTAATTTGAAAAAAATATTTTTTGTTTTGGTAGTGTTGTCTGTTATTCTTTGTGGTTTTGTTTTTGCTACATCGGATACTGTTCAGGTGGATAATTCTACTGTGAATGAAATAAATGATTTGATTAGTAAAAATGCTGTTGCGACTATATGGGTTGAGTATGATGAGAATGATGATAGTGTTATGACTGTATATGGTGGATATCCTACTGAGAGTTATAGTAGTTCTGCTTCAGTTAATACTCCTTCTCAAGATTCATCTGCATCTGTTTCAGATTATGAACCTAGGGATGTTAGTGAGTTTCCTGCAGGCACATTGAGATCTTGTGCAAATGCAGCATAATTAATTGAATTTTCATTAAACTACCTTTTTATTTTTTTTAATTCTTTTTTATTTTTTGGTTATTACTTTGTGGTCACTGTTATCATGTAATTATTAGTTATTTATTAATCAATGCCACAATACCTGCAGTTATTAATTTTATTATACATATCATCACTGAAATGGAATAATTAATCCGATTTAAATTTAATTAGTTGATGAATTTATCATCATATTTTTTAAAAAAGAAAAAATTAGCACTCTAGAATGTTTGAGTGCCGCTTGTAGGTGATAAACTAACTGAAACTGTATCCAATAGTTTATTGCCTGAACTATCATACAGATTTACTGTTGCAAAATCAGGAAATTTGCTGTAAGCATCAGCACTGCTGATACTGATGTAACCTGATGAATCAACATGGGCAGGAACCATATTTCCATTATTTAATGTTGCACCGTCTCTTGAATACCATATTTGCACAGTCACTTGTTCACCTGCATGCTGTGAACCAACATAGATTTCAGCATAAGTCTTATCAGATAACTCTGATCCTGTTGAAAAGCTTCCTCCAAGAATGCTCATGGATGTAGGGCTGGAACTTGGTGTAGAAGCCGTTGGAGTTGAAGCAGGTTGTGCAGTCTGGTTTTGAGGAGCATTATTAACAGCACTTTGCTGGTCATCTGTATTAAATATTCCTGAAGAATAGACAAATATTCCTGCTAAAGCGATTATTATAATAATTAAAGCGATGACAATGATTTTGCTATTGTCGCTTTTATTAGTTTTATCATTTAATGTATTTCCAATATTGTTGGTTTTAAATGGATTTCCGCATTTTTTACAATATTGTGCATTATTTTTGTTTTCATATCCACATTGTGAACAGAATTTTGTCATAAGACACCTCCAAACATATATTTATTTTCATGTCTTAAAAATTAATTTAATTTTGTCCCACAATTTTCACAAAATTCCGCATCAGTGTCTACTTCAGATCCGCAATTGTTACAAATATTTTCAGATATTTCAAATTCAAAACCACATTTTTCACAGAATTTTGCGTCTTTTTTTATTTTAGTTCCACATTCTGGACAATTTTTAACTGCAGTTGAGATTTCATTGAGTTTATTCTGTACATTTGTCTGAACATTTAAATCATCACCTGATCCTTGTTTAATAAAATATAATTTAATAAAACTTATTACTGCAGCAATAACTGCTGAAATACAAGCCCACATTAAAATATCCGCTGCTATTAATGAAGCGAAAGGAATGAAAACATACATAGCAATAAAAGTAGATATAAAAGCATAAATTGCTGCAGTTAATGCTTCATCAAACTTATCAAATAATCCTAAACCATTACTGAGAAAACCAATTATTAATGAAGAAATAATAATGGATACCCACATCTCTTCTGCTGCATAAAATATTGCAACAAATGATACTACACCTAAAAATATACACAATACCAAATTTTTTATATTTTTTTCATTAATTTCCATAATGACACCTCGTTATTTCAAGAAAACATCAGATAATTGTTTTATCTTGTTTTGTTGTGTCTCTTTGAAGCTATAAAGTAAAATTTATCGATATATATATATTTTGATTTAATTTTGTGTATAAAAGAAATGTTTGTTTTTTTTTAAGTTTAATAAGCAGTTTCGTTGATTTAAAATGAATTGTTCAATGGAAAAATTTAAAATTATTTGAATATTAAATTTTCAGAACCATAAATTAGAAGCGTTATATATATCTTTTGATAAAATTTCGATTATCTATTTATAAGGAGGTAAAATTATGAATAATAAAACAAGAGCAATAATTGGAATTATATTCTTAATAATTGGTTTAGTGCTATGTTTCATTTATATGGGTTTTAGTTCTTCAAGTTTCTATTCTGGAATTGGTTCTGCTGCTTTGATTTATACAATATTATTAATTATTCCACCAGTTATCTTGATATTCTCCAATAACTTGTCTATTACTAATACAGTTAAGATTGCAATGTTTGTATATGTAATATTAGTGTTGCTTTTAAGTATTTTAAGAGGAGTTGCATTTTCTGACTTACCTGGCGCACCATTAATTATTGTTTATGCAATTCTTTCATTAATTTCAGTATATTTGCTTGAAACTAAATCAAAAGAATAAATGGTTTCTAGATTAGAAATGAAGTATAATTTATATGTGGAAATTAATCATTTGATTTAATTTTGGCATCTATAGCCACATGCCATTCTCCTGGAGATGTGGACTTGACTTTTCTGGTGTTGATGATTTCCACATTTTTATTTTCTTTTAAAGCAGCATCAATTAACCTTTTTGCCCCCTGTTCATACCCATTTGAGAACTCATAATAATTGATTATACCATCATCTTCAATTAACTGCATTGCAACATCAAGGAAATCATAGGCAAGACCTGGAAGGTTCATGATTATTCTATCAAATTTACTTTTAAACGATTTGGATATTTCTCTTGCATCTGCGCAGATGGCTTCAACATTTTTCACCTTGTTGAGGCGGATGTTTTCGGTGAAATATTTTATGGCATTATCGTTAATGTCAACTCCTGTAATGTTAACATCATTGTTTTTAGCTATCACAATAGGAAAGGGTCCTATTCCACAAAACATATCTAAAATGTTTTCCCCATCATTAACGCTGTCGCTTACACGTTTTCTTTCGGTTGCAAGTCTTGGGGAAAAGTAAACTTCCTTGACGTTCAGCTTTAATCTGGCACCATGCTCCTTGTGTATTGTAATAGGTTCATCTTCACCTGCAATAAGCTCCAGATCACGGATTCTGATTGTTCCGTGAACGGCACTCTTTTTCATGTAGATAGCTTTTCTTTTGGTAAAGTCAAGTGTGGCTTTGCCGATGATTTTTTTCTTGGATTCCAGTTGATCGGGAATTTCTAGAATAACAACATCTCCGATTGTATCGAATGATGTTCTCAAGTCTTCAATTTCTTCATTGCTAAGCTCTCCTTCAAGCAGCTCTGCAAAGTTGTGCGGGCGTGTATTCAGCGGTTCCAGGTCAATATCAACAATTTCATATCCTTCAACATCTTCATTTATCGGAATATAACCGTAATCTCTTTCGGCTTTAATCCGATAATCCATTCTCATCAGTTCTTTTTCCATCAATTCCTTTCTGACATCATTAAGCTTTTTTAATGGAACCTTAACACATTTCATAATAACTTTTTTATGTTTTATTCAATATATAGTATTACATGTTTTATTTAGTAGGATTAGGTTTATTTGATGAAAAGGATATTTCATTAAAAGGTTTGGAATGTTTAAAAAATGTAGATAAGATTTATGCTGAATTTTTCACTTCACGATTATTCGGCTCAAGCTTCGACAAAATCGAAGAGCTTATCGGCAAGGAGATTGAAGTTCTGGTAAGGGGTGAAGTCGAAGAGGAGCACAAGTTCATTGAAGAGGCCAAAGACCTGGATGTTGCACTGATTACCGGAGGAGATCCTCTGATTGCAACCACCCACAGCGACTTTCTGGTTCAGTGTGCGAAAAAGGGCATCGCTTATGAAGTAATTCATGGATCATCAATATTGTCTTCAGCACCGGCAATTTCCGGCCTTCAGGGATATAAGTTCGGTAAGGTAACCACCATTCCTTTTCCGGATTATAACTTCTATCCCAAATCTCCATATGAGGCAATTGAAGAGAACCTGAAATCAAATTTGCACACTCTCGTATTACTTGACATTCAGGCCCATAAAGACAGATACATGACTGTAAATCAGGGTTTGGAATATCTTATGAACATTAAGGACTCCATTGACTATGAAGGACGGATTACAGAAGATACTTTGGCAATGGGTATTGCAAGAGTCGGATCAAGTGATGTAATCGTCAAAGCGGGCAAAATTGCCGATTTAATCGATTATGATTTTGGCGGACCGCTTCACTGCATCGTTATACCGGCAAAATTACATATCGTTGAGGCAGAATATCTTGTAGAAATCGCTGGGGCTGATTCAAGCATTCTGGATGATGTTTAAGTTATAAAAAGGGGAGAAGTAGATTGGTTGTTATCTACTTCGTGTTGTATGTATAATGAACAATCTTTGGAGATTATAAAATGATTGAGGTATGTTCATCATAGATATGAATGTTATATCACATCGTATAATATGTTGTTTTTCATATTATATAAATTTTTTTAAAATTTTTTTAGAATTATCATGAAAAATGAGAAATCAGTGCTTTTTTTATATATTTTTTATATATGATTAAGAATTCATATTAAAATTAAAAAATTATGGTGTTTAAAAATAGGGGAGGGGGGAAGTAGAATTTATAATGTCTACTTCTTGTTTTTAAGTGCAATGAACTAACTTTGGAGATTATAAAATGGTTGACTGATGTTCATTGAAAGACATGAATTTTTCTTCACATCGTTTAATACATTAGTCTTTATAATATATAAATCTTTTTCTTTTTTTCTTTTCCTGGGGTATTGAAAAATTGTATTCGGAAGGTAAATACGGAATCTGTCAGAAATTATATGTGATCAGGGTGATGATTTTTGAAATATTCCTTTGCCTGAGTTAATTGTACTATGTGCTTATGATAATTTTGTGAATCCAATACTGATTTGAAAAATTTTGATTTGGATGATATGTCATATTCATTTTCTTATTTTTGCATTTTAAATCCATAACAATACGTTCTAATTGAGCTTAATTTTACTCTTTCAGGTAATTATTATCATTAATGTGTAAAAATAAGGATGAAAAATACTGATTAGTTTATTTACTAGAAGAATACTAATAGTTATTCATGACTAAAAATAGAAGAGTTACTATTAAGGTCAATAATGACCTGGACATGTATTTTCGTAAATTAGCCTCTTCTAAGTTATTGTTCACTAAGGGTTGGTATTCAAAAGCTATTGAAGAAGCTATGAAGTTGTGGATTGAAAATGAGGAGAAGTATTGACATTTGTAATACCTCCTCAATTATAATATTTTAACTACTAATTTTTCCTAAAATAATATATAACATCTTATGATGTTGGAGGCATAGTTAAGCCTTTGTTTGTATTTTGAATGAGGATGCGTCAAAATTTGTCAATACGAATTTATCCTTATTCACTTTTTCTATTATTAATTTAACATTTTTTTAGATAAACTATTTAAATTATAAATAATGTAGATATAATTAAGTAGGTGATTAGTAATGGAAAATGAGGAATTTAGAACTGTTCGGGTATATACCAAAAAATATACGAGCAAAGATAAGGACGGCAACTCAGTAGAAAAGGAATCCAAACAGAAACAGGTAAGCCTTAAAAAAGAGGATCCTTTTGAAGACAATGATTTGGTTAAGGTCATTCCTAAAGAGGAGTATGAAAAACTAATCGAAAATACATCTTCCGAAGCTGTTGATGAGGATATCATTGCTGAAAAGGACGCTCAGATTCAGGAGCTTCAAGATCAGTTGGATGCTTTGAAAAGTTCATTTTTCGATGATGTGGGTTCACTTAAAGACCAATTGTCAGATAAGGAAGAGTTAATCAAGGCCAAGGATGAGATTTATGAGCTGAACAAAAAGCTTGTCAGTGTTGATGAGGAACGGGTTGCCATTTTCAAGGAACTGGACTATAAAAATAAGATGATTCTTGCTTATAATGTTGAATTAAACAAATCTATTTTAAACGCCATTAATGTTGTCATTGATGAGGCCAGAGACAATATCAACAAAAGAAACGCTGATTTGATTGAAGGTCTGGAAAAGTCAATATCAAAATCCAAACATGATGTAAATGAGAAGAATAAGGCTATAGCATACGAGATAAACAGCACAATTGCTGACATGAATGAGCAAATAAGAAACACAAGCACTCTTAAAATGATACTCAACAAGAAAAAAATCAATTTGAGAGTACCTACAGACGATTTGCTTAAACCATTTGAGTTTGACTTTGATGTTGAACAGCTGCTTTCAGGCCAGGCATTGGAATTGGATGCTTCAGAGATATTGAAAGAAGTAATGCCTAAGCTCCCCGAACCGTTTTCCAAATATATTGATACTTTAGAGGAAGCGCCTGAAACCATTGATATAAAATCAGCAAAAGAGGATGAGGATGAATAAGAATATTTTCCAGTCAGGCAATGTCAGTTTCCAGTATCCTGAAACATGGACTGTTGAGGATGCGGACACTTTCAACAATCCGGACTGCATTGCGACTCTATCCAAAGGGGAAAGCAATCTTTTGAATATTGTGGCATTTCCCACACCTACAGATTTGAATAGCTATAAGGAATTCATGGAAAACACCATATGCGATGATGGCGGGGTGATTTTAGAATCAGATTTTGTCCAGATAGCTAATATGGATGCAATAAGGCTCCATGGAAACATCAGGACTCCGGACATTACTTTTGATATCCATACATATGTCTTCATCGAAGAGGGTAATATCTATATTTTCGAGTTAAGAACTGCGGACTATTCATCAAAAACAATAAAAGAATATGATGAAATAGTTTCATCATTAAAATTAGAATAACTGACTGTATTCCAGGATAAAGTCCATATAGGTTTTATCCAGAATTTTCAGTGTGGATATGTTTTGGGGAGCAGTTCCTGAACGTTCCTCAACAAGATTTCTTAATGAACTGTTTTCCATATGTGTTTGTATTTCACGTATTACAAACTCCAGACACTCTATATTCTTCTTTTCAAGCTCTTCTCGGGTAATGTCTTTATATATTTTATATGTGTTCAGATCATATGCTTTTGTAGGGGTTTGCAGTACATTCATGTGGCTGTAATAATTGCTTGCATCAGTTAAAAATCCGTCTATTCCCATGTAAGTCAGTATTGGCATAAAAGAGCTTTCTGCAAATGTGAAAATCAGCATTGTTGACGGATGGGCATTTTTCCTCAGGTTTACTACAATGTCAACCAGTTCCCTGGGGTTTGTCAAAAGCTCGTCCCCGTTTGCTATAATAAATATATTATATCCGATATTTTCCAGTTCTTTCATGCATTCAATTCTCAAGTCAATGTATTTGGATCCCTGAATTACTGCAGCATCATAGGTATCAACATTTTCACGTGCAAGTCTTAATGTCTCATTCACGTTAAATTGAGCTATTTCCTTGTCAATATTATATGCTGAACCTTCTGATGGGCAAATTTTCAAATCATTTTCATAAAATAGTATTGGGGTCTTTTCACCATCAATTTTTCCGATTCTTCCGGGTCCGTCATGGGATTTGATTTCGAATTTTTTAATCATTTGATTCTTCCTTTTTTCTGTTGGTTATCATTTTGTATATTATTGTTTATTAATCTTTAAAATTTTAGGTTATCCTAAAATATATTTTAAGTGTAACCTTTTTGATTACACCTTTCAAAAATTTAGTAAGCTTTATATATGATTTTCAGATAAATTATAATTAAGGATTGGAGGATAGATATTCCTATGAAAATCCGAGGTGTGTTTTCAATGTCTATTATAAATCGTCTTAAATCCTTGTTTTCCGAGGATAAAGATAAGGAAGAAAAAAACGTCGCAGATGAAAAATCTGATGATGTCGGAGCAAAACCATCCAATTTGGATGATGCTATTGTATCTGGAACAAAAACATCAGTTCCTATTTCTGATGTTCTTAAAAAAGATGAAGATGCAGCTAGCGAAGTAACATTCAAAAAAGATTTAAGCTCCATCGAAGAACAACGTGTTGAAGAAGATCTTCCTATAATAGAAGAAGATGAACCTTCTAATGATGAAGAAATTCCTAAAGTAGAGGAAGAAGAATCTGAAGTAGAAGAAGTTCAAGAAGTTGAAACTTCAGAAATTGAAGAAGAAGTTCCTGTGGAAGAATCTTTAGATGTTGAAGAAAATACTTCTTCAGATGAGGAAGATGTTAACACTGATGATGAAGAGGAATCAGCTGAGAAAGCTGATGACGAAGAAAAACAAAATGAAGATAAAAAGAGAGATAATATGACTTTATTGACTGATAAAGAATTATTAACAGATGCAAATCGTGACCCAGAATTTACTGCTGAGTTTATTGATGCTGGAATTGAAACTGTTAAACATTGTTTCCAATGTGGTACCTGTGGTGGAGGATGTCCTTCAGGAAGAAGAACTCCTTATAAAGTAAGACAAATTGTCAGAAAATGTTTACTCGGATTAAAAGAAGAAGTAATCACTGACGACGCATTATGGATGTGTACTACCTGTTACACTTGCCAAGAAAGATGTCCTAGAAGCGTAAAAATTGTGGAAATTATTAAAAAAGCACGTAACATTGCTGCTCACGCTGGATACATGGCAAAACCACACAAAATGACTGGTGTATTCGTAATCAACACAGGTCACGGTGTACCAATCAACGATGCAACTAAAGCATTAAGAACCAAAATTGGTCTTTCTGAAGTACCTGCAACCACTCACGCAGACGCTGCAGCTTTAGAAGAAGTACAAAAATTATGTAAACTTACCGCATTTGATGAATTAATCGGTTACGATGAAGCAACCGGCGGATTAAAAGAATAATTTGATTAGGAGAGTATTATTATGGAGATCGCATATTTCTTAGGTTGTATCATGCCTAACCGTTATCCTGGTATTGAAAAAGCAACCCGTATATTATTTGACGCATTAGATATTGAATTAAAAGATATGGAAGGAGCTTCCTGTTGTCCTGCTCCTGGTGTATTCGGTTCTTTTGATGAAGAAACCTGGGCTACCATTGCTGCACGTAACTTAACTCTTGCAGAAGATATAGGAGCTGACATCTTAACTGAATGTAACGGTTGTTTCGGTTCATTATTTGAAGCTAACCACATGTTAAAAGAAGATGAAGATAAAAGAGCTAAAATCAACGCAAACTTAGCTGAAATCGGTAGAGAATTCAAAGGAACTACCAACGTTAAACACTTAGCACAAATCTTAAGAGACGATGTCGGATTCGAAAAAATCTCATCCCTCATTGAAAAACCTTTAGATTTAAACGTTGCTGTTCACTACGGATGCCACTTCTTAAAACCTACTGCTGAAATCGGTATCGAAGACCAAGCTGAAAACCCATCCATCTTAGATGATCTTGTAGAACTCACTGGTGCTAAATCCATTGACTACAAAGACAAAATGATGTGCTGTGGTGCTGGTGGTGGAGTAAGAGCTAGAGATTTAGACGTAACCGCAAGTTACACTAAAGAAAAACTCGATCACATGTCTGCTGCTGGCGTAGATGCTATTGTTGATGTATGTCCATTCTGTCACATGCAATTTGACCAAGGACAAACTGAAGTTAACGAAAGATACGGAACTGACTTTGCAATTCCTGTATTCCACTTAGCTCAATTATACGGATTAGCTATGGGATTATCTGCTGAAGAATTAACTTTAGACGCACAAAAAATCGATGCAGCACCTGCTTTAGCTAAAGCTTTAGGTGAAAACGCTAAATAAGTTTAAGGATTTTATCCTTATCCTTTTTTTATTTTTTAGGCATTGAAAACACATTTCGGATTATTATTGTTACATTTGTAACAATTTTTTTTCAAATTTCATTTTTGTTTGATGAGTTACGAATGATTTTCAATTAATTTTATATATTAATTATTATAAAATTTAAATTGTTATAAAAAATATGAGAGGTATTAAAATGTTTGTAGCAACATTAGATGGTATATTTAAATACGAAGACCTTCCAGAAGAATATGAACCTTACGTTCAATTTAAAGCAACTATTGACAAAAGAGAACTTAAAGCAGATGATGAATTGGCTATTTTAAACATTGCCGGAACTTCTACTCATCATGTATTATTCTTAGATTCATATAAAAATACTAGAGAAATCGAAAAAGAATTAAAAGAAGCTGACGCTAAAATAAATCATACTACTTTAAAAATTATAGGTGGACATTTATGAGCTTACCCTCTGAACAGACTTGGTTAGTTCTCAATAATCTGATTTCAGATTTAACTCAAAAGGGATATGAAATCCCTGGCGGAATTAACCCCGAGATGGGATTGATCAGATCTTCTATCAGTTCATATAAAAGAGATCCATCTCATCCTGATTTGATTAATGGTTTAGCAAAAGCAGAAATGTCTTTAAGTAGTGTCCAGGGAACAGTCTTGTCTCTCGCAGAAGATGAAGGCGAAGAGTATGTTGAACATTGGATGGATTTATTTAAAAGGGCAATGAGGGGAGAAGAACTCTTTGAATTTCCAAAGTCTCGTTCAACATTTTTAGTTAACACTCCTCCAGGTTTAACCACTGGAAGAATTAATTTGAGAGTTCCTTTGGCTGAAGAAAGGGTTCAGGAAATTGCTGAATGGCATGGTCTTATCATCGAATTCGATGATGATGTTACTGTGGCTATTCATGGAGATAAACCGGATTTACAGATTGGTTTGAAAGAAATGGGTTCTTTCTTTTTAGAAGAATAATGGGCGATAATATGAAAATATTAGCTATTAGTGATGTTCACGGCGAAGAAAATGAAAATTTATATAAATATCTGGAAAATAATGATATTGATTTAGTATTAATAACTGGAGATATTACAGATTTCGGACCTTTGGAGTTCGTAGGTGAATTCATCGGAAAAATATTTGATTATGACTGTGATGTTATAGCAATTCCGGGAAATTGCGATCCTGCAGGAATCTGTAAAGCAATAGGTGAGTCAGGTGCATTCTGCCTGCATAATGAAATCATAGGATATGGCGATGCAATTTTATTCGGATATGGCGGATCCAATCCTACTCCGTTCGATACTCCTGGAGAAATTGACGACTTAAAAATCTATGGTGATGTATACGAATTGATGGCTAACTATGACTATGTCTACAATAAGGATGTTCCTAAAGTCAGAATTCTTGTAACGCATGCTCCACCGTTCAATACCGATGCGGATTTAACTGAAGGCGGTGATCATGTAGGCAGTTCAGGAATCTTAAAATCAATTCATGAGTTTGAACCTGAAATTAATATCTGCGGTCATATCCATGAGGCTAAATCTCTCAGTAAAATTGGTATAACTACAGATGTTGCTAATCCTGGAATGTTAAAAAATAACGGTGCTGTTTTAATTGACATTACAGACGGTTCAACATATGATATTAGCATTATTCAATTAGACGAATAATTCTAATTACTTTTTTTCTTTTTCAGAATCAAATAACAAATTTTATTTATCATTATTTTAAAATATTTTTTTAGTGAAATAATTCTTAAGTGATATTATGATTTGGGTTGTCGGTAATGTTGATGGAAATGACTATAAAGAACCATTTTCCAAAGGTATTTTAGCTCGTTCATTACGTGTATCAAGACTGGGTCTTGACGAAGCATATGAAATTGCCACTGAAATTGAAAATTCACTTATTGAAGCCAATATTACTGAAATAACTGTCAATGATTTGGCCAAATATATTGCAGATTATCTTAATAAGTTTGATGAAGAAATTTCCTTAAAATATAGCAAATGGAGAGAAGTTAGAAAATCTGATGAGCCTTTAATCATATTGATAGGAGGTTCTTCAGGTGTTGGAACATCTTCAATGGCATTTGAACTTGCTAATCGTTTGGGATTGAAAAACCTGATAAGCACAGATATGGTACGTGAAGTAATGCGTAAAATTGTTTCTAAAGAACTGAATCCGGTTATCCATAAATCAAGTTTTGATGCTTATGAAAGCATAAGGACTCCTGCAATACGTGTTGATGCGGTCATTGAGGGATTCATCAGCCATGTTGATGTTGTCAATGTTGGAATAGAGGCAATCATTGAAAGATCATTAAAAGAGGGAATAAGCATAATCGTCGAAGGAGTTCATGTGGTTCCGGGGTTCATCCGTGAGGATCTGCTTAAAAAGGGTAATGTTATAATGTTCACGTTAACTGTTGAGGATGAAGAGATGCACAAGCAAAGATTCTATACTCGATGCAGACAGCCTTGGGTAAAACGGTCTTTGGAACATTATATGGAGAATTTTTCAACTATCCGTAAAACTCAGGAATTTTTAATAGAACAGGCAAAAATCCATGATGTTCATGTTATCAATAATGTGGATATGAGAAACACTATTGATTTGATGGTAAATGATATTATTGAAGAATTTGGAGGTGAAAATAATGCTAACGAAGAAAGTATCACAGATAATGACTAGTGATGTGATTACCACAACTCCTGAAATAGATGTGGTTTATGCTTTTGAAAAATTGATGGAGTTCAAAATCAGTTCTCTTCCTGTTGTGGAAGATGATAAGTTGGTGGGCATAATCACTGCAACGGATGTTGGTCATAATTTGATATTGGACAAATATGAATTGGGAACAAATGTTGAGGAAATCATGATTAAAGATGTTGTTACAATTTCTCCGGAAGATACGTTGGAAACAGCTATAAATGTCATGAAAGATGCAAATCCTGGTTCTGGTATTTTAAATCAGTTGCCTGTAATTGAAGATGGTAAATTAGTTGGTATTATTTCTGACGGTGATATTATCCAAGAGGTTTTCTAAACTAAATATTTTTAATTATTTTACGCTGATTTTAATCATTTTTTTCAAGTTACTGGAATTTTATTTTTTTCCAGTAATAAATTTTAACATTTTTTATATTTTTTTTCAATATTTTTAATTTTAAATTTAGCTAAATCATGCCCTTTATTTTTTGTTAATTTTTGTTAAAATCCACTTTTTTTAATGTTATCATTAGTTTTATTTTTAGTTCTATTTTTAGGCAATATTTTTTGATTTACTAGAAATATTATTTTTTCTGAAATTGTTAACATTTATATAATATTAATGATATAAAATAATAGTGGCTAGACTGGAGGGTTAGGGGTCCTCTGTAAGCACACACCCCCTTTGGTGCAGTCGAAGTTCAGAAGGCGGCTTTTCAAGGGAATATAAGCCTGGATTGACAACATAGAAACTTCGTCCTACAGGATTAATGGTGATGGAGTCTTTACTGGAGGGTAAAGAAGAATCATCTTCGATATAGGAACGTGTCAGGCCCGGAAGGGAGCAGCTCTACTATTAACAATTGATGCTTGTAGTATCCCGGGGTGGAGTTGGATTTTCAGATCACTTATATTTTTGAGATTAGTCCACTTCTGAACGTGCCATTTATATAGAAATAAATAAGTTTATAAAGTACTTTTAACATATAATGGTATATCTTGTTTTGTTTATGTCGGGATGGCCCAGCCTGGTACGGCGTCGGACTGCTAATCCGATGATCATATGATCACCCGGGTTCAAATCCCGGTCCCGGCGTTTTAATTTATTTTTTGTCTATTTCTTGTTCATGCTCATAGTCCAGGCCTAAAGGACATGCATGTACAGAAACAGATTTTACGGTAGGTATTTTTTTAAGAATGTTTTCTTCTACAGTATGGACAATCTTATGAGACTCGTCAACACTCATCTTCCCGTCCACTTTAACGTGCAGATTTACAATAACATATGATCCGTAGTTGTCTACTTTTATATTATGTGCTTCGTAGGCATTTGGTGTTTTATTGGCTATTCTTTCTATCTTTCTTATTAATTTGTCATCAGGAACTTTTCCCATAATATTGTCCAGGTTTTCCTTACCTATGGTGTATGCAGTTTTTAAGATTAAAAGACCAATTATTAATCCTACAATCGGGTCTAAAATTGGATATCCCATATTTGACACGACAATACCTACTAGAATAGCTACTGAAGAGTATATGTCAGTTCTCTGGTGCTGTCCGTCAGCCACAATGGCGGGACTGTTAATCTCTTTGCCAATGTTAATAATATATCTGCTGATTGCCAAATTTATAAATATTCCAAATACGGCCATTAATGCTGCATAAATGGTAGGTACAGTAATTAAACTCGGATCAAGGAGCTTGTCTTTAGCGGTATCTATGATTTCATATCCTACCATTGTTAAAAACAGAACTATCACAAGTCCGCTTATGGATTCAGCACGACCATGTCCGCGCGGATGGTCATCATCTGCTGGTCTTTGTCCTATTTTAAATCCTATAAATGCGATTACTGATGTTGCAACGTCGGATAATGTATGAATTCCTTCTGCAACCAATGCATAACTTCCACACATCAATCCTACTGCAATATTTAAAATAGTCAAAAAACAATTTGAAGTTATTGCGACTGTCGCTGCTTTTTTACCGCCTTTTTCTCTAGTTTCATCCATTTACTATTTTCTCCTCAAGTATGTTCATTGCCTTTTCGATATTTTCATAGGAGTTTGCATAAGACATTCTCACATGTCCTTCACCGTTAGAACCGAATGCTGCACCAGGTACGGTTATCACGCCGGCCTGTGCTGCTTTTTGAACAAAGTCATTATCTTCAATTTTTGGAAATACGTAAAATGCTCCTTCAGCATTCACTGTTTCATAACCCATTTCATTAAGTCTTCTAACAATCAGATTCCTTCTTCTTTTGAATTCATCAACCATTTTCACTACTTCATCCTGTGGTCCTCTTAAAGCTTCAAGTGCTCCTTTTTGGGATGTTGAATTGGCACATGCAATATTATACTGATGTATTTTGAGAAGCTCTTCACATAAATCCTCATTGGCAGTTAAGTAACCTATTCTCAATCCGGTCATTGCATATGTTTTTGAAAAACCGTTTAATGTAACTACATTATCACTCCATTTCGCTGGAGAATAGTGTTTTTTGTCATAGATGATTTTTTCATAGATTTCATCTGAAATTATTAGGAAATTATTATCCATTGATAAATCTGCAATTGCTTTTATGTCTTCTTTTTCCATCACTGCTCCTGTAGGGTTGGATGGTGAATTTAGGATTATTGCTTTAGTATTTTCGTTTATTTTTTCTTCAACATCGCTTGCCTGCAGCTTGAATTCATTTTCCATGCTGCATTCAACAGGTGTTATTTTCCCGTCAGCTAACTTTACACATGCTTCATATGATAAAAAGCTGGGATTAGGTAATAAAACTTCATCCTCCTTTTCAATAAATGCCTGTGCACACATATAAAGGGCTTCGCTTGCTCCAACGGTCACTATGATATTATCAGGGTTTGTTTTAATATCATTGTCTTTTTTAAATTTTTTCACAATTTCTTCTCTTAATTCAATATGGCCTTTATTCGGTGAGTAATGAGTATCATTTTCATTAATTGATTCTATCATTGCCTGTTTGATATTTTCAGGAACATTGAAATCAGGTTCACCGATTCCCAAGTTAATAGCGCCGGGATTTGTAACTTCAAACATTTTTCTTATTTGTGATAATTCGATTGTTTTTGTTCTGTTTGCAGGATTAATCATAACAATTCCTCTTATATTATTATATTATTATTTTGTAATATTAATCTTCACATGCACCGCAGTTATAGCATGGAGATTCATCGCACCATGGTGTTTGCTTTTTGGAGCTTAATCTTTTGTATTCTATTTTCAGGAATTCCTTTTTAACTCCAGTGTCAATTTTGTCCCATGGCAACTCGTCATCAATTTCATAATGGGGCAGGTACTCCATCCATTCATGCATGTTCACATTTTTTGTCAGTGATTTTTCAATAATTGCAGAAACATCACTATTTCCACAGGAGAGTATATATTGGATAAGTGCTTTTTTAGGACTTTCAATCTTGATGTTATATTTCCGCAATTTCTTTTTAATATATTTGCTTTTTCGTTTGATGTCTTTAAAATTATAACTCATCCATTGTAAAGGAGTGTGTGGTTTTGGAACAACTGGATTTATGCTGAATTTGATCTTATGTCTTGACGTATGCATGTTCGCAATTTTTTCAATATATTCACACAGACTTTCAATATCATCCATTGTTTCATATGGAAGTCCGATTAAGAAATATAATTTTATGTTGAAGTCAAGTTTCACTGCATCTTGAATAACTGAAAAAATTTTTTCATCAGGAATATTTTTATTGATTCTTTTTCTGAGTTCATAAATTGATTCGGGTGCTAATGTAATAGTTTTCAGACCGCTTTTCTTAAGAAGTTTCAGACTTTCATATGTTATTGATTCAATTCTCAGTGATGGTGTTGAAATCTGGAATTTCTTTTCTTCGAGTCGTTTAATCAAAAGTTCAATGTCTGAATAGTCACTGACCGCAGCACCAATTAAAGTAATTTTATTCAAACCTGTGTTTTTCCGGGTCTCTTCTGCAATATCCACCAATATGTCAATATTTGTTTCACGCATCGGCCTATAAAGATAGCTTGACATGCAGAATCTGCATCCTCGGGCACACCCTCTGGAAACGTTCAGCATGATTGAATCGCTGAAAACAGTTTTATATTCATCATCATCTGTCCTGCTGATTATCGGCTTGGTGATATGGTATGCATCATCCATATCCTTAACAAGGGTTATTTTTGCATTATTGTCAAATTTTGGAATATAAATTCCTTCAAGGTCTAAAAAATTGTCCAAACGTCTATTTTCAAGAAATCTGTCAAGGAAATTATCCATTATTTCTTCGCCTTCACCTACAATGAAAATATCTATGTAGTCTGACATAGGCATGGGATTTGCGCTTGCACATGGCCCGCCGGCAATTATGAGTGGATCGCTTTCAGTTCTATTCTCTCTTTTCAATGGAATTTCTGCCTGTTTAAGCATTTCCACCACATTAAAGTAATCCTCTTCAAACTGCAGTGTGAAACTGATTATGTCAAAGTTTTTAAGAGGAGTATTTGATTCGATTGAATTAACATTCGGATATATTATTCTCTCGCACCATGTATCATCCCTTTCATTTATGAAATTATAGAGGATATTATATCCTAATGATGACATGGCAGTCCTGTAAATATTTGGATATGCCAAGGCTAAGCGTATGTCCACTTTTTTAAAATCCTTCCTGAAAATATTGTCTTCAAATATCATTTTTTATCTGTTTGTGATTAATTCTTCAATTTTACTTTTTAACAATATTTATATATTGCCAAGAAATATACATAAATTTACTTATCTTATTATATATCATATTTCTATTAAAATTTTCGTACGAAAACAAGGGGTGGAAAAATTTCTAATATAAATAAAGCAGTGCTTTTATGCTTTGCATGCATTATGTTTCTTTTTCTTTCATCAGTTTCCGCAGCTGATGATTCCAGTTTATTAAATGATTCCGTCTCATTGATGAGCTCTTATGATGATGTGCAATATTATTCTAATGAAGATAATATACAAACTGTTCTTTCCGGAAATGATACTGAATTATATTATAAGAATGGAACTTCATTTAAAGTTGTTTTATCCGATTATAATGGTTCTTTATTGGCTAATCAAAATATAATTTTTACAATAAATGATATTAACTATACTAGGGTTACAGATAGTGATGGTATTGCATCTATTACAATAAATCTACAGCCAGGAATCTATAACATTTCCTCTTTTTATGTGGGTAATGGGAATTACTCTTCTTTTTCAACGGTAAATACTGTAAAAGTGTTCTCCACAATCAGCGGAAATGATATTGGGAAATTATATAAAAACGATACTCAGTATTATGCAACTTTTATCAACGGCGTTGGAACTCCTTTAACTGATACTATGGTTACTTTCAACATTAATGGTGTTTTCTATCAGAGAAGAACTAATGAAAACGGTATTGCAAAGCTAAATATTAATTTAAACCCTGGAAAATATGTATTAACAGCCACTAATCCAAATAATGGTGAAATGCATTCCAATATTATAACTGTATTGTCTACAATTAATGGATCAGATATTGTAAAATATTATATGAATGGCACACAATATCATGTAAATCTCCTTGATGGTGCAGGCAATCCCTTGATAAATGCCAATGTGTCATTCAATATTAATGGAGTGTTTTATACACGCATAACTGATGGAAATGGTGTTGCGAAATTAAATATTAACTTAGGTCCTGGAAAATATATTATCACAGCCCTAAATTCTCTCAATAATGAATTGCATTCCAATAATATTGAAGTTTTACCTACCATTTCTGCAGATAACTTAATCATGAATTATAGGGATGGAAGTAGATTCGCCGCTAAGGTTCTTGATGATGAGGGAAATCCATTAGCTGGCAGTGATGTCACATTCAACATTAATGGAGTTTTCTATACTCGCGTAACTGATGGCGATGGAAACGCTCATTTAAACATCAACCTCAATGTAGGTAAATATGTTATTACTGCCGTCAATTATAAAGGATTGGCTGTTTCCAATAGTATAGATATTTTCAAATGTAATTCCACAATCTCAGATTCAAATGTTCATATTATAGCGGGACATGATAGAAATTATCGGGTAGTATTGCTTGGATTGAATAATAAGACAATTCCTTTTGCACCAATCAGTTTCAAGTATAACGGAAATTCCATAACTGCTGTTACTGATGAGAATGGTGAAGCGTCAATTCTTATTTCAAATCCTAACGAAGGGAAATATTCCGTAGAATATGAATTTGGGGGCAATATTAATTATTATCCTTACAAATCATCCAATACCGTGACTGTTGCCAATTCAACTACTGTGTTAACCGGAAAAGATTTGAAAATGATTTACAGTGACGGGTCTGCATTTAATGTTACATTAACAAATTCAAGTTCACTTCCTATAGCAAATGAAACAGTAACATTTAATGTCTGCGGCAAATCATATAATCGCAACACCGATGAAAAGGGAGTTGCAGGCCTAAACATTAACTTATATCCCGGCACTTATGAAATCTCATACAGCTATTGCGATATCAATTCTCCGGATTACAGTGAAGGGTCAAATACTATTGTAGTTTCAAAGATTCCTGCTTATTTATCCACTTCCGATTTGATCTTTGTTTATGGTGATGCAAAAGCATTTACTGCAACATTAACAAATGCCAGTAAAAGTCCTTTGGAAGGAATTGACGTTACTTTCAATATTGCAGGAAAATCATATATCCGAACCACCAATGCTTCAGGTGTTGCCAAATTAAATATTAATCTGGGAGTGGGCTATTATGATATTGTCACATCAGTTGATAGTGCAGTTTACTCCGCAGGCTCCAAATCCAATCATGTTTTAGTCGATGGCTCCATTTTAGTTGCTTATGACATAACAGTCTATCCCGGATTATCCAGAGACTTTTTGGTAACTGTATTGGATGCTTACAACAACCCTATTGTGGATGCAGACATTGAATTCATATTTAATGGAGTATCCAGTCATGTCCTTACTGATAATGATGGAGTAGCAACTTTCACTATTGGAGGTTTATCCAAAGGAGATTATGTGATTGTTTATAAGTATGCTGAGAGAAATAATGCCGGCCAATCATACATTTTCGCATCAGAAAAGATATTGAATTCTAAAAATACCGTCTCTGATTTAACCCAATACTTATCAGATTCCCAAAACTGTCAGGTTTCAGACCCTGAAATCGTTGCCCTTGCAAAACAACTGACCGGAAAGTACACAAATCCTTTAGATAAGGCTAAAGCAATATTCAATTATGTGAGGGATACCATACGTTACGGTTATTATTATGATACTCATTATGGTGCTGTAGGCACACTGCATTCAAAAACAGGAAACTGCGTTGACCAGTCTCATTTATCAATCGCTTTGTACAGGGCATGCGGCCTTCCTGCCAGATATGTGCATGGAACCTGCGTATTCAATAGCGGAAATTCCTATGGTCATGTATGGACTCAGGTGTTGATAGGCGATACATGGATTGCCAGCGATACAATTAATGCCGGAAACTCATTGGGCAGTGTTTTAAACTGGAATAACTATAATTACAAACTTCACGGATATTTTCCATATATAGTATTTTGAATGTTATTTAATTCTTGTACTAATATTTATATATTCTATAAAAATAAACATTAATTTACTATATTATTCTAATTTTTTTGTATAGTCTTTTACTTAATATTTGTACCATTTTTGTAAAATTATTCTTGGGCAGTTAATACCTGTGTATTAAGATTTACCAAGCTATCTCCCATTGACTTATGGGTTCAGTGAAAAAATATTTTTTTTCACGCTGTTGTATG
>NZ_JAFSNZ010000100.1 GCF_017447225.1 Methanobrevibacter sp.
ACCGAAGTTACCTAATGAAGATATTAAGTCAATGTTTTCTTCAAATACTAGAATAGCTAAGTCTAAAGTAGCTTGTGCTAATTCAACATTTTGTTTAGCTCTTTCAAGTAAATCTTTTTGAGTTTCATCATCTAATTCGGTAGAAATACCACCAGGAGTGGATGAAGTTGGGTGAATTGGACGACCACCGATTTTTCTAACGATTTCTAAACCGTTTCTTCTTATGTTAATAGCTTGAAGTGCGATTTCAGGCATGTCTTTAATAACTTGGAAAACGTTTCTGGTTTTTCTGGTTCCGTTAGGAATGATTAAATCCGGTGCTGCTAAGAAGTAGAAGTGAAGTGCGTGGGAGTGCATGTATGATCCCCAGTTCATAATTTCTCTCATTCTGTATGCTGCAGGTAAGATTTCGTAATCATCGAAACCGAAAATTTGGTCAACTGCTTTTGCAGCTGCTAAGTGGTGTTGTACATCACAAATACCACAGATACGAGGTACAAGTCTTGGTAATTCTTCTACAGGACGACCTGTTAAGAATTTTTCGAAACCTCTGAATTCCATAACGTGTAATCTTGTTTCTTCTACATTTCCTGCGTCATCGAGGTGGACAGTAATTTTTGCGTGTCCTTCAATACGAGTAACAGGTTCCATAGTAAGTTTAACCATTTTATTCTCCTCCTTTTTGCATTTTCATTGGTACTAATGCTGCAGGTAATGTGTATGAGTAGAAAGTACCTACAATATCATCCAATTGGTCTGCAACAGTTTCAGGGTCTACTGTTTTATCTTCGTTTACACCGTAGTCAGATGCAATTGCACTGATCATTTTTGCACCTTGGTCTAATACTTTTGAAGTAGGACCGTAACATCCTCTACATTGGATAGCAATGGAAGGACATTCTGCACCACATAAGGATACGGTTGCAGGACCCATACATACTAAACCTTGGGTAATTAAACATAAATCAGGTTCTGGTTTACCTAATTCGAATTGTCTTTTAATGAAGTCCATAGCTAAACCAGCAGGTGGTTTTTCTCTAGGACAAACTTCACATAAGTTGGTAGCTGGTAATTCGATTGTTTCACCGTTTAATAAAGCTAATACAGCTTCAGCTACAACATCGGAACGTGGTGGACAACCTGGGATAATTAAATCAATGTCCATAGCTTCACTTAATGGTCTTACTCTGCTTTCTAAGTGAGGTACGTCTTCGTGAGGAATGATACCTTCTGGGTTAACAGTTGATACAGAGTTGATGTAAGCTTCTTGGTGTAATTCGTCAACGGTCCATAAGTTTCCGAGACCTGGAATACCACCGTAACAAGCACAGGTTCCGTAAGCGATAACCATACTTGATTTTTCGTTTAACATTTCAGCTAATTCTCTGTTTTCGTCGTTTCTGATTCCACCTTCAGCGATGAGAATATCCAATTCAGGTACTTCATCGTATTTAGTATCCATGAGTACAGGAGAGAATTCAAATTCTGCTAATTCCATAACATCGATTAAAGATTCGTGGAAATCCGCAATTGATAAGTGGCAACCGGAACAGCCTCCGAACCACATAGTTCCTATTTTTACTTTATCTGCCATATTTAACTCCTCCAATCTATCTTTCAGCATTTAATTGGTCTTTTAATGGAGCTGGACCTAAGTCTTTAATTCTGTTAACCATCATGTTAACAGCTTTAGAGAATTTTTCACCTTCGGATGCGGAAATCCAGTCGTGGTGAACTCTTTCTCTTCCAATTCCCATATCTTCAACCAATTTGTAAATTAATCTCATTCTACGATCTAATTTATAGTTACCAGCGTCGTAGTGGCAGTCACCCATGTGGCATCCTGCTACAAATACACCGTCAGCACCTTCTTTAAATGCTTTTAAAACAAATTGTGGGTCAATTCTTCCAGAACACATTACACGAATAACTCTAATATTCGGTGGGTATTGCATACGTGCAGTACCAGCTGTGTCTGCTCCTCCATAGGAACACCAGTTGCAACAAAACATTACAATTTTTACATCATCAGCCATAGAGTTTTTCCTCCTCTATCAAATTTTTTTATTTTATTTTTCGTTTTGAAAAGATTTCTCCTTTCAAACACCAATTTTAGAATTTTTTAAAAAATTTTAAAATCGCTTTTTTAAGGCAAAATGTTTAGGTATGCCTTAATTTCACAATTTATGTACTTTAATGAGCTAGCTCAGCATAACATTAATGTACTGATTATTATATTACTTTAATAATTAATATAAAGGTTACTTAGAAAAAAAAGCCAAAAAGTTTATATACTATAAAACAAAATTTTTAAAAAAAAGAAAAATAAATGGAATTACATTCCATCTACACTCATATCAATCATCATTTGGGTCTGCTGAGCCAGTTCATCAGGCAAACCTGTAATGTCCATGTTTAGGAAACCTCTTACAATCATGGACTCTGCATCTTCCTCATTGATTCCCCTTGAAGTGAGGTAATTGATCTCTTCCTCACTGATCTTACCGACAGCAGCCTCGTGAGACATTTCAAGGTTTGCGGAACTTGCCTCAAGCTCAGGAACAGCGTAAATCATACTGTCATCAGAAAGTACGAGACCGTGACATTCAAGATGTCCCTTAACTCCAGGAACTGTTCCGGAAAGATGTCCTCTGGAATAGATTTTTGATTCATCCTGTGACACTGCCCTTGAGATGACTTCACCTCTGGCATTAGGAGCGTTGAGCAATACTCTGGAACCAACATCAATGATGGAATCCTTTTTACCTCCCTGAATGGACTGGAAAATCGCTCTTGAATTTTTACCGTCACAGTAAGCGGTAGGATAGGACTGTATTGTTGAAACAGGACTGGTGAGAATGTAATTGTTGATGTATGTAGTGTCATCCATCAGCTTTACGCCTGTTCTTGGCCTTACTTCCACCTGTTCTGCCCAGTTGTGAACCATTGTGAATGTGATTTTGGAGCCAGGTTTCAAATACATTTCAGACACACCGACGTGCATTGCAGAGACCACATCGTCACCTGTGGCACATCCCGTAATCAGGTGAAGCTCTGAGTTTTCCTCGGCAATTATGACGTTGTGTGCGGTCTGCATCACTGCCTCGTCACCGATGAACATGCAGGCCTGTACCGGCATGACCTCTTTGGTTCCAGGAAGTGAACGCACAAAGTATCCGCTGGTTTCACCGGTTTCCTTTTCCCTTAAAGCGGTTTTAGCAGTGTATTTATCAGCATCAGGCTTTACGACTTTCCATAAGTAATCTTCAAGCCATTTATATTTGTCAAGTGCAACAGACATTCCCATGACCTCAACGGAATCTGAGATTGAGTTGTTGGTGAACACGTTACTCTGGTCAACCTGCAGGAATGATCCTGAACGGTTCTTCTCTTCGGTGTCGACTCCGACCTTCAATAGGGTGTCTTTGGTTTTCTTGCCCACATCGTCCAGATCGTCAAGCAAGTCAATTGCATTTACAGCCTCATCGGTAAAGTTTTCTATCGTGATATCTGCACCTATTGCAGCTTTCTTATTTATAGCTCTTTCAGCATCCTCATAAACATTGCGCACACTCAACACATCCATTAAATCCGTTTTTCCTAATATCTTCAAGAATTTCAGTAGGGTTTCCTGAACAGGAAATCTTACCGTCCATAAGCACATGTGCCTTATCAGCACTTACAAAGTTTAAAATATATCCCAGGTGAGTAATCAGAAGGCCGCTTCTGATTCTGCTTCCCTGCGGCTTGTCCTTGTCAAGCAGGGTTCCGATTTCTGATGCAAGCAGTTCCACGTTTTCAATGTCCACACCAGAATCAGGTTCATCGAACATTGTAAAATCAGGCATCTGAGCCAAAAGCTGAAGGATTTCAGACCTTTTGACTTCCCCTCCGGAGAATCCGAAGTTGACGTCCCTGTCTAAAAACTCGTCGCTGAACTTGAGCTGGTCAGCTAGCTGCTTCATCCTAGGGTTGAGCTCTTCGTCAATGTCCTGATGGGATTCAATTTTGAGCAAATCCCTTACAGACACTCCCCTGATTGAAGGAGGAGACTGGAAACTTACCCCTATGCCCAGCTGTACACGTTCTGCAGTAGTTAAATCAGTAATGTCCTGACCTTTAAATTTAATTGTACCATTTACCACATTGTATTGGGGGAAACCTAAAATAGTTAAGAATAAAGTACTTTTACCAGCACCGTTTGGCCCTAAAAGAACATGGGTTTCGCCTTCAGCGATTGAAAGGTTTATATCTTTTAAAACCCTTTTTCCACCGACTTCTACAGCCAAATTTTCAATTTCAAGTAACATCATATCACCTAATTAGTTCATCAAATAAAATCTTATAATTAAATTTTAGCATACAAACTATAAATAGTTAACAAAAATAAGAAAATATAACAATTGTTTTATCGAAAATCAAAAAAAATAAGATAACTGAAATTATTCAGTTACGATAATGAATTCGCCGACCTTTTCGACTTTAGCAAAAGGAATCAATAACAGGTCGCCGTTTCTTTTTGCGCCTTTTACGTGAATGTTACGGTCAGCTTCTACACGAATAGCGATATCAACGATTTTACCTGTTTTTTCGTTGATGATGAGCTCATCCAAAACACCTAAAATACGGGCGTTGTTGGTAGCTACCTGATAATTTCTGATTTCGCTCCATAATTTTTCTTCTCTTTTAGGAATCTGTTTATTTTCCATTAAATCACCTGATAAAAATATTAAATTTAATTATATATTATGTATATGCATTCATTATATTTAAAAGTATAATTTATTGGCTATGCCAGCATCTTGCAAGGTATTTATATTGAAAGCCATCTCCTGCTTTTCAATCACCAACTGAACCTCATCCTGAACCTCATTGACACTTTTCAGAATGTTTACACCTACAGGAACAAGACCCTTATATTCGAATTCATACTCCAGGCCAAGATCCTCAAAGATGCCGACAGGAATCAGAGTGGAGAGGGCATCCTTTTGTGATTTGAAATAGTATTCAAGAATATAGTCGATGCATTCACCCGAAATGAAGGGCAAATCGGCATTTATAAAAAGCAGAACATCATCACGGGACTTTGCCTCGAAATGATCAAGAATGAATGACAGGTCATGGACAAAATCAACCCCAGGAGTGTCCAAAACATCATAGTCAAAGTCTTCAATATACACGCAGGTTTCGGGAGTGTTGGGACTGGTTGCAATAATTATTTTTTCGATCAATTTGGATGAATTCAAATTGTCAAGTACATATTTAATTAAAGGTTTGTTGTGTAATTTAAAAAGAGGTTTTTCGACTGGAGTTTTGAGTCGTGTTCCTCTACCTCCAGCCATAACAATAGCATAAATCATGAAAAAAACCTAAGCGAACTTGCCCCCGGCCATTTTCATACGGTCCTTAAGGATGCATCTGCCACCTTGTTTACCTCCAATAGGAACCTTAGGAGTACCCATAGAGTTCATACAGCGTGCCATGATAGCGGAACCTAAAGCAAGACCGTCCTCAACAAAGACAACGTTTTCAAACCTGTCCTGAACAGCCTCCAAAATAAGCTCAGGCTTGCGTCCGGTGATACCTGCCCTGCCGGTAATACCTAAAGCGGAACCCGGAACAATGACGTTTTCCTCAAATGCAACATCCAAAACCCTTTTAACAATATTGGTACTTACGTAATCCAAGGTTGAAAGAAGTGTTGGAAGTCCGTCAGCATCATAGAACTGCGCACCCAAATCCATAAGTTCACCGAGCTTGTCGCCGTTTAATCCCACATCACAACCAATTAATGTGGTTCCTGCAGCATCAGCCGCAACAGGATTGACCGGAACAGTACCGAACCTGTCGACATCCATAGGAACTTTTTGAATATTAATTAATTTATGGGCTTCAAGGGCATTGGCTTCAGCCTTTTTGTGGTCTGCCTTTTTCATGGCCTTATCGGAATACAAATCAAGTGCAGCACCGTTTTTCTTATCGATTTTACCTGAACCCCTTGCAAGGGAGTCGCTTACAACACCGGCAAGACCTAAAAAGTTACCTACAGTATTTGCATAAGGCTCGTTGTCGTTTACGATACGTCCGGCTAAAGTGGAACCGAAATCCAAGGACACACAAGGGTTTCTGTAGTCAACATCAGTCCATTTCGCACCTAACTTGATACCTGCAGTAACAAGTTCCCCTTCCATCTCATTTGCAACAGTTTCTTTTCCTTCAGGAGGAACCACACTTACAACAGCACCGTCAAAGAGAATATTCTCCAGAAGAGAATGTTTCTGCAGCCTTTCAGGAAGCTGTGAAATACCCATTGCAGGAGACATCTTACGAGGAGGAATATCCGCTTCAAGACATCCGTCAGCAAGAGCGATGATGAGCTGTCCTGCCTCTTCAGCAGTTGCAAAACCTGCAGTTACACCGGTTGATCTAACAACAAAGTCCAAATCCTCATCCTTATCAACACCACATTTGCGAAGAGACTCGAGAACAGTGTCACGAACCAGTTCGGTTACAGCCTCTTTGGACAGTTCAATACCCCATACTGTCTTACCGAAGACCTCTTCATTGGCCTTAGGAGGTCTGATGTCACGGGTCATCTTAACAGTTTTGTTTAAAAGATAAGACTCACTGGTGTTTAGGTTGGTTGCCATGACAATAGACTTGGTTGTAGTGTTACCTAATTCAACAGAAGCAGTTACATAAAAAGTGTCCGGTTTTTTAACAGCGCCGGGAGCTGCAGGACCAGCCCGTTGAGCTTTCAATGAAGCCAAATTCCCCTCTTTGGAATGTGCAATGATAGGCTTAGGACCTTTATTAAAAAGTTTACTTAAAAAAGACATTATTTAACCTCTCCAAAATTAAAGTTAAATAATAATCTATTATTCAGATAATATAAATCTTATTAAATGTTTTTAAAAAAAAGTTTAGAAAAAATAAAAAAAATGATTAGATGAAATGAATCATCTAATCGGGACCCTATATATCTATAATAAGTTGTTAATTGGGTGGTCTTCTACAGGTTCGGTACCGATATCTTTTGCTGCTTCAGCAATCATGATATCTGCCATACCACATGCAGGGAAAGCAAGTCTTGCGTTTTCGATTGGTCCAAAGAGAACGAAGTCTCCTCCAGCCATTTGTTGAACAATGTTAGAACCAATATCACAAACAGGCCATGCTTCTTTGTGTTCTTTTTTGTATCCTCTTAACCAGTCCCATGCGGAAGGAACGTTGTGAATACCGGATCCTACTGGGTATCCCCATTTAGCTTTTACAGCGTAGGAAGTTCTTACAGCAGGTCCTGCACCTTGTCCTAAAGGAGTAACTGCTACGTCCATCCAAGGTTTGGTAATACCACATTCGTCAGCCATTTCGAGAATACCTTTGTCGATAACGTCTCCACCGGTTTCCCAGATATCGATTTTTCCTTCTACACCAGGTTTCATTGGGTTGAAACCTAAGAGAATGGATGCGTCGATGTCGGAGTTTTTAACTGCTTCGATTTCTCCAGCTTCTGCAGCCATACTTAAGGAGTTGTAAACAGCTCTTTCACATAAACCAGTTTCTTGAACGTATTCTACACCTGCAATTTTTGCAGCTGCAGCGGTTGAGTCTATGAGGAAAGGTTTGTCACAAATATCTCCAACGAATTCTAAGTATTTTACCATAGCTTCAGGAGTAGCACCGAAAGTTTGTACAACACAAGGGTTTCCGGTTACATCAGACATTTCTTCCATGGTTTTAATTCTTTCTTCAGCAGCATCTTTATCAAAAATACCTTCTTTTTCATCACTAATAATGTTATGTCCGCCGTAAAAGATTGTTCCTGCTAAAACGGTTGGGTATTCTCCAGGTTGACCTCCCATTTTTACTCCAGCGATATCTACGACGAGTTGTTCTTTATCAAATCTTAACATAAAATAATCCTCCTATAAAAAACTAGATAACAATGTTTGTAACATTGCAATCGCACCAAATTTTATAGATACAATCAATATAAATAATCCAAGTATAATACCGTATAATATTCCAACATCTCTTCCTGATTGTTGGCCGAGACGTTGATAGTATTCACCGACAGTGAAATCAACTTTTTCTTCAGCGTCATCTAATTTTTTAGCTAAAGCGTTGAAATCGTCTGCAGCTACCATTACTTGAGGTATTGAATTTTCATCACTCATTTTAACACCTCTATAATCCACATAATATTGCAATATAAGGAATAATTACCACTAAAATAAGTGCTAAGCAAATACCTAAAGCAATTCCTTTTACTCTAGTAGCAAGTAATCCTGCGAAAAGTTTACCTTCTCTTGCAAGTAATTTTGAACTGTATTCAGCCTCTTCGGAAGCTTTTTTAATTCCGCTTGTATTAGGTTTATTAGAAATTTGCACCATAAATAATTCCTCCTTATATCAAGAATAAAAATCCGATTACTAAAGTGAAGATCAAACCTATCATTATACCTTGGACTTTACCAGCATAATTACCTGCCATATTTCTTTGAACAGCACCGACCATATCAATTTTAGTATTAATATTTCTGATTCTAGCTTCAATAAGAGCAGTTTCAGCAGAAACAACTTTCATTGCTTCTCCTTCATCTTCATCTCCGTCGTCATCATCTACGGAAATAACCATAGCTTCTTCTTCGAAAGCACCAGGATCTTTTTCTACACATTCATTAATCTTAGATTGGATAGCTCCGATATCTTCGGTATCAATCAAGTCAACAATTTCTAATTGTTGTTGGAATCTTTCAACACCGTCGAGTGGAACGTTTTCTACAAATGGAATAGCACCAGTTGCACCAATAATTTTTTTCTTATCAGGGTCAGCACCGTTTTCATGTAAAGCTTTGAAACTTTGACCGGTAATGTGTCCTTGCACTTCAGCACCAGCCAAAATTAAGAAACGGATATTTGGGTTAGAAATGATATTAGCAACAACTTTTTCTATACCTAAGTTTTCTGTTTTACATGGGCCTGCAATAGCTGCTCCAGATAACTCAGCTTCAATGTGAGAAGCTAAAGTAGTTACTGCAACAGGACTTTCAGGATCACCTACAATGTAATCCCCACTGATAACCGGCCAGCCGTCTGCAGGAGCTTTTTTATCAGCCATCTAGATACCCCCAATTGTTAATGCAGCAAATATAATAAATATAGCAATCAAGAATCCGTAAACCATGTTAGTTAACATACCAGCAGTTACGTAAGAACCTTCCCTTCCTGGGTAAGCTCCTGCCGGACTGGTGTAAGGATCTAAAGAAGCCATTAATTCGTCTGCAGCTGCTTCTACTTTTGCAACTCCTTCTTCAACTTCATCCATAGATAGGAGAATAACTCCGGAACCTAAGGATGATCCGAGAATCCCTGTTACAGGATCATATGCCAAATTCATTTCAGGTACGATTTGTACCATAGGTAACATTTGAGCCATATTCTATTCCTCCTATTCCTCTACATTAGGCCATAATCCAGCCCATCTTGTTGATGCTGCGTCATTACAGGAAGCTAATACGAATGCTCTGAATGAAATGACCCAACCGATTAAACCGACTATTAATACAACAGCCCATCCTAATCCACCGGTGATTGCAGATAAGATACCTACAATAGTCATGGATAAGAATGCGGTTGAAGCAGCACATTTTAAAGTTCTGACTTGATCTTCGTTTGGTCCTAAACATGCGTTGAATGGGTGTTGGATAGCCATAGTACACATAATGAATAATACCGCAATGTATCCACTTGCAACAACGTTTTCGTAAATTGCCATCATTTCGTAACTACCTGCGATAGCAACTGAGAATGCTAAGATAGATAAACAAGCAGCACCAGCAATTTCAATAGTACATTGAAGCATAATAGGGATTTTCATACCAACGATTTTAGTAGCAATTAATGCGATGATAGCACCGATAATAATTGCAATAACAAGTGCAATGACAGGTCCTGCAATAGCTAAACCTAAAATAGTAGCTAAACTAATACCAGCTAAGGATGAGATTACACCAACGGATAAAGACATGTAACCGATAGATGGTACACCAGTACCTAAACCGTAACTAGCTACTCTACGGATAGCATCTGCTCCCCATACGATTGCTAAAACTGCACCGATACCAGCTACAACTGGACCAACGATGTCTCCTAAAAAGCCTGATAAATAAATACAAAGTAATCCACCGACGATACCCATAATTAACAAGTGAGTTGAGTTTATTGCACCTGCAGCTGCACCGTCAGCACTTCCACCAGCAGACATTTTATATACCTCCAGTTAAAATAACACAGAAAATTCCGAGCACAACAGATGCGATAGCACATGCGAGTGCTCCAGTACCAATTCTTTTGAATTTAGGGTCGTGCATACCTTCGATAGTACCACCAATGTTATATGAAGCAATAACAGAGTTGATAAAGAATACACCTACACCTAAAATAGCAGCTAAACCAATACTAATAGCAGGGTCAGTAACAAAAGTACTGTCGTTAACAGCAGTGTTGATACCGTAGTATACTAATCCACCACCGAAACCACCAAGGAGACCTCCTATAAGACCACTAATATATGAAGTGGTAGGTACACCGTGTCCTTCAGTACCAGGAGTTTTATATATTTCTTGGTTACGTTTGGTAATCCAGTCAACAGGTACTTTAGATGCTGCAGGTACAATACCTACACCAAAGATATAAATTAAGTTAGCAATGAGCATAGTAATACCCATCATGATCATAGCACCTATTGCACCACCTATACCAACTATATAGAATGGTTCACCTGTCATAGTAGCAGCAGTAATGAGACCTGTTAAACCTGCACCAGCAGCTAACATTGCAGTACCAGTACCTACACCGGTAGCTGTTGCCATAGCTGCAGGAGCTCCTCCTACAGGAATGAAGTGCACACCAGCACCAATCATAATACCGCCTATTGCGATGAATAAAATTAAACTAATTGGATCCATAATCGAAACCTCCTTATTCTTCCTCATATGGTCCGTATTTTTCTCTTGCAAATACTTCTAATCTGTCGTTCATGATAATTAATAAAACAACGATTATAATACCTACAATAATACCGCCGTAAATTCCAAATACTACTGTATTCCAGAAACTGAAGAATACAACGAGACCGAAACAGAAACCAGTTAATGGTCCACCGAATTTAGCACAGAAGTTTACTACATCCATAGAGTTTTTAGCACCTAATGGAGCTTTAGTAACGATATCCCCTTGAATAGCTACAGGAGTACCTCCACCAAATTCGAATTTTTGATATTCACTTTCTGCACCATAGTGAACGTCCCCAGTTGAGGAACCGATAGCTCCTAAAGCAATACCCCAAAGCATAGCTAAGAGAGGTAATGGGAATACGTGTAATGGGTCAGAAGTACCTAATGGAATAGTCATTAAGTAAGAGATTCCAACAATACAAAAAGTAGTTATAAATCCGTGACCTGTGATAGGTCCTAAAGATTGAGTTAATACATCCATAAATAATGGTTGTTCGAATTGTGATTGACCGACAATCCTACCCATGTGGGATGTAACAGTATAAATAGCGTGAACACAAGCAGCGACAGCAGCACCGATTGCAATTGCGATTACTGGGAATCCAGGAATCATTCCAAACATAGTAATTAAAATATATGCAACAGCACCAGCTACACCACACCAAACACCATAAGCGACTGGTTCACCAGAAGCCGCTTTGTTTATCATACGGTGTAAATGTCCCATTTGTGGAGCAAGTTGAACTTGTGAGTTAGGGTTACTTTGAGAACCGATATCAGATTCTAAGTCCTCTGCAGCCCCTCCGATAGTAGCAACTGCACCCATTAATGCAACAACACCTAATGTTACAGGGTCCATAATTTTTTTCCTCCATATTTTTTATTAAATTGATCATTTAATAAACGTGAAATGTATATTCATCCGAATATATCTAGTGAATTCGTGATTTTTATTCCATTAAAAATCACAAGTAATAAAATTAATTATTACTAAGTATAATTTTTTTTAATATTCATATAAAAGTTTTACTAATTATTTTTAAGGTATACTTAAATTTTAAAGAAAAAAATAAGTAAGTGAAATGAATCACCTACCTATTTCTTGTGTTTATCTATCTATTTTGCTGGAGTAATTGCAGTTCTTTCACCAGCAGGTTCGAATTCTCTTAATGCACCTTTAGCAAATTCTTCACGTACTTTACTGAAGTCAAAGACTAAGTTTTTGTCAGCAAATGCGATTTTTACTAATGGGTTGAAAGCCCAAGCGTCTCCACGAGCGGAGTGAGGTGCTTGTGCGATACCAGCGTATTCACCTTGGTGACCTACGTTCATTGCGTAGTTAGGATAGTTTGGTCCTCTCATTTCGAGTGGTAATCCTTCGTCGTTTCTGATGGAGAATACGTTAGCTGCACCACATTGATCTTGTAAATCGAAACCGTAGAATCCTAATCTGGAGTGTTGTTCTTTGTGTAAGTACATGGATAAGTACCATGCGCTTAAACCAGTTTGTGCATTACCAGTAGCGAATGCAGTGGAACAACCAGCAGCTGCGGAAACAACGGAAGCTCTTTGAGATCCACCGAAGTGAGTTTCGAGTAAAGCTGGGTATGATTCGTATTGTTCTAATGCGTAGAATGCAACTTCAGTACCAACATCTAAAACAGTGTCCATGTCGTTTGGTGCTTCAGTTAATCCGCCGTATTTGTCTTCGACGTAGTCTTTACCGTAGTAGGTGAAGTCGTCTAATACGTTATCGGTGTATGCTGCAGTAGCATATTGAGTGAATCCTACACCACCAGACATGTAAGAACCTAACCAAATTTGGTCGTATAAAGCAGCACCTAAAGCTACTACTTCTAAAGTGGATCTTACAGGGTCATCTGGGTAAGCTCTGGAACCTTGACAGATATCTGCCATGAATCCGAATGGAACTCCACCGAGTTCGTTTTCTGCTCTTGCTCTTCTTACAGGTAAGTAGGTACCCATGTGGATAACTTCTGCGTGTTTGGATGCGTATGCGAAGTCACCAGTTGCACCTTCACCAGCACATTGGTTGTATGCGGAAATCATGGACATACCAATTTGCATAGCAGACCATCTGGAGGTGTTACCTCCGTCACAAACTCTTCCTACGATGGATGGAATTCTTACAGCTTGCCAAATAGCTCCGCCTACTTCAGCTTTTAAAGCTTCAGCTTGTTCTTCAGGGAACTCTTTGTTGATGTCTAAAACAAATGCGGAATCGATTTCGTCAGCTAATTCATCGTCACCAGTGAAAACTTTTACATAGGAATCTTGTACTACTAATGGGTCAGTTTCTACCATGTGTTCTTGAACTACTGCTGAACCAGGCATAGAGTGGTTTACAGTTTCTAAGTAGTGAGTAATAGTTTCAGGAGTTACTTCAATACCTAATCTTTTTTCAAGAACGTTGTGTGCAGTGTTTAATCCTACAATTACAGTTCTTCTGATGTCATCCCAAGCTTGTTGGATAGCAGCGTTGTTAACGTAGTGTAAATCGTCACCTTCTACAAAAGTGTCGGTAGTAGATAATTGGTAAGACATTAAAGCTCTTTGACCTAAAGGAGTACCAATGTCTGGGTTGTACATTGGGATTCCTCTTTTTTCAGCGATTTCTTTACCTTCGTTTACAAATGCAGTTTTCTTTTCAGATTGAGTCCAACCACCCATGTTATAGAATTGGGTTGTTTTTTCAGTTGGGTCTTCACTGAATTTCTTTTTCATTGCATCTAAGAATTTTTTATCAGCCATATTAATCTACCATCCTGTTACTGGATTGAATGCACCAAAGGATCTGGAAACGTGTATTCTTTGACAAACTTTTACAGCGTCTTCGTCATCTTTGTATGCTTCACCATCTATTCTGTAAATAGTGGTTTTTGCTCTTAAAGTTTCTTCGTCTAATGGTTCACCTAAAACTACAGGTTCGTCTAATTCCCTACCAACTTGGTCTTTTACCATTTCAACATTACCGGTTTCTTTGTTGAATACTTGTCTTCTGAGCATATCGAACATTAAACCGTTTTCATCTAATCTTAAGGAGTGACCGTGTACACCTGCACCTCTGATACCGGTTCTTGCAGTGTCGAAGTATTCAGTTTCTAAGAGGAATTTTGAAAGTTTTTCAAGGTCTCTTTCTCTTGCTTCAACTACTTGTCTTCCGGATAATGTACCAGTATCGATTCCTCTGAATCTGGATAAGTAAGATCTAGCTCTTAAGAAAGGTTGAGCTGGAGCGAAGTACATGGAGTCTACGAATTGAATGTATCTGATTCTGTCTCCTGCTTTTGCACCGTCGATTGGTGCTACTAATTCTCTTACACTGTCATCTGGCTCATCCATTTCATCTAATGGTGGGTGAACGGATTTGTATTCTTCACCTGGAGCTTTATGACCTAATATTTTTACTACGTCTTCATCAGAAATTTCTCTTAACTTTTCTAACTCGTATTCAGGGTTAGTGAAGTTTCTTCTGTTTTGAGCAACCTGAGAAGTACCTGGATAAATTTGTACCATAATTATGCATCTCCTAATGCTAATTTAACTTTTCTAATAATTTCATCTAATTTTTCCTGTGAAATTGTTTGTCCTCGGATAACTCCTGTAACAATATCATCAATAGTACCTATAGTTTTAATATCGTCATCTTTAGGCATGACTTTTGAAGTTTTTACACCGATTTTGGCAAAATCTTCATGGTCAACTGGTGATTCGCATATGATAATGCAGTGTTTGTTAACGTTCCTTAGAATTAATCTTGCTTTGTAAATTAAGTGATTTGCGACTCCCCCCAAATGGATTACAAGTATTTTGAAATTTTGTAATTGTTCCACTTCTTTATCAGTGAGTCCGAATAAGGTACCTCCTGAAGAAGGAGCATCACTAGGAACACCCGCACCAGCATTTAAAACCATTGTACTTGTTAAAACATTTGCTTCACGTAAACCGAAAGTGATTTCACAAACAGGCTTGGTAATGTGTCTGCGTCCAGGAGACATAGCTACTGCACATACATCAGTACCACATTCAGCAAAAGTCCCTCTTTGAGCAAGACTTCCGCCTTTACCCATTCCGCTTGCTTCCCTACAGTCCACTACGTGAGTACAGCGTCCTATCATATTAATCTAGTCATCCTTTTTAATAATGTTCACATGATCGTCGAATTTTGAATATTGATCTGTCATTCCAACCAATTCATCAGGGATTTCAGAATCTCCATATTTAATTCTATCAGTAACAGTTTTTTGTTTTCTGATATAATGAGCCCTGTCCTGATTGATATCAAAACCAAATGGGATATGTTTTTTACAGATTTCCTCAATCTCTTTAATGGTTGATTCCATTGTTAATTCAAGGAAAATTCTAGCGGTTTTAACTTGTAAAACAACTTTTTCCCCATTAACTGTGATAACTCTGCGTTCCCTGTATTGTGGAGGTAACGTGGCTTCACCTTTTGGGAATCTTGGACCTTGGATAACAGTCCTTTTTACATCATCTAGAGCTTCCAAATCATTTAACAACTTTTCAGTTGTGTCGCTTCCAAGAACTCTATAAGGAAATATTTCAATATCCATGTTTCAACCTTCAAATTAGATATGTTCAAATTAATTAGATGTCACCTTTAATTTCTTCAGCTGCAACAGCAACTGCTTTAATAGGTTCTCTGAATTCGTCAATTTGACTGTATACTTCTTTAATTAAACCAGAAGTTGCTTCTGGTGAAAAGAGTTGTGTTCCTGCATCTAAGGACATAGCAGCAGCTACACAAGGGATACAGAATCCTTTACTGTGTCTGGTTACAACGTGGTTACCGTTGAATAAACCAGGACCTCCTCCACCATAAATGGAGTGAGAGAAGAATGAGAATCCTACAGCTACACCTTCTGCTCTACCGTAGTCGAGACCAGGTAAACCAGTAGCGAATTCGAGGTTGTCGTTGAAGTATAATAAAGTAGATGGAATACCTTGAGCAGCACGAGCAGCACCAACGTTAACCATAGTTGCAGCTACAGCACCAGCAGCAGCGTATGCGTTCCATTTAGCTGCGTCATCAGTGTTGTAGATAGCGAAATCAGTTAATTGTTCTTGAGGAGCAATTACACCATCTGCTTCAGCACGAGCAATAGTTGCTTGTACAACACTACCAACAGTACCATCAGCATTTTCTTTTACTAAATCGTAAACCATGTTATCAGCGTTTAAACCTTGGTAAGCTAAACCTAATAAGTGTAATCTTTCAAATGAACCTAAAGCATCAGCCATTTCAAACATAGCAGTTTGTTCAAAGATAGCAGCTAATGCGGTAGCTTGGAAAGTGTTTTTCAAGGTTGCAGCAGCGAAGTCGTTTGCTTTTACGTTTCTTAAACCGTAACCTGCACCTTCGAGTTTTTGTGGAATGTCTAACATGGTTGCAATGTTAGAACCTTTGTAGTCTACAGATTGTGGGTATCTACCTAATACAGCAGCTTTTACGAAGTTAGCGTCGTAAATACTTACATCACAAACATCGATAACAGATTGTACCAAAGCTGAAGCGGAAGATAATGGAGCTGTGGAATATTCAGCAGCAACATCAATTCTTTTAGTTGGTACTTGTACTAATAACCTTTTTCCTCCGGAAATAGGTGTTACAACAGTATCATCGTCTTCAGAAATTTGGATAATTTCTTTCATTTTTTCTGCGATTGCTTCTGCATTATCTACAATAGCGAGATCTAATTCTCTTCCTAAGATTCTAGATTTGTCTCCACCAACAGCACCGGTTTTAACGGATTTTTCAAGTCCTTCTAAGTTTACTGCTACAGTTCTTTTAACACCTTTTACAATGCTTTGAATTGCAGGGTTTCTGAGTGGACTTATAGCTTCGATTGGTACGTCAGATGCAATTTCGTTGCCTCTATCATCGAATAAATCGATTTTATCATCAAACTTTGCCATTTTTTCCCTCCTAAATAAATAGAGTTTAACTAATATACCACTCTCAATGGGAATGCTATCCCCAAATTGAGTTAAGCTACAAAGCAAGTTTTTGCAAATAGCCAGCCATATGGTATACAAATTTATCTTTAATTAAGATATAATATAAAGATTACCCTCAGAAATTTTTAGAAAAGTTTATAAAGAATAATATAATTATTTTCCTGTAAGATAAATAGCATTGAAAGTAATACTTTTGAAAAGAAATTAAAATAGCTAAAAATAAATAATAAAAACAAAATTCAAACCGATTTATTAAAAATTAACTATGCCTAAATAAATTTAATTTCAATAGCCAAATTCAAAGATTTAGGCAAAACTAATGATTTTAAATGATTAATACTTTTTATATTTTTTGTAATAAATAATACTTTTTTTAATACTTTTTCAAGACAAATTCATTTATATAATAATAAACACAAAATTTATGATTATGCATGTAGTAGCAGATGTTGGAGGAATACCTGGAAAAGATTGTAACGGATTTTGCAAATACTGTTACTTCAGGAAGGTAAAGGAAATTAAAGTTTTTGGCTGTGCACATTGTCTTCCAAATAAAATCGGATGTGAAAGATGTTCCAAAGGAGTGGCTGATGCCCAAAGTGAATTCAAAAACCCGTTTGAAGTAATCAATACTGTTCAAAATGCATTGATGATGAATATGGGAAGAGGGGACATTATTGCAGACATCAGCGGAGGAGGAGACATAAGCTGTTATCCGTACCTGGAATCATTAACCGCACAACTAAACCAGTTCTCAATAAAATCACACCTGGGTTACAGCTGCGGCAAAGGAATAACTGACAGCGACATAGCCAACAGATTAATCAACAACGGGGTTGAAGAGGCAACATTTACAGTATTCTCAACCGACCCTAAACTCAGACAGCAATGGGTAAGGGACAAATACCCGGAAGAAGCGCTGAATGCATGCAAAATCTTTTGCGAAAATATTGAACTGACAGGTGCAAGCGTCATAATTCCCGGTGTAAATGACGGAGACGTGTTAAGAAAAACCTGCGACGATTTGGAATCCTGGGGCGCAAAAGGATTTATTCTGATGAGATTTGCAAACACATTCAATGAAGGACTGATTCTCGGCAACGAACCAATCCTAAAAGGCCATGAATCACAGCCTGTAGAAGAGTTTGCCCAGCTGGTCAAAGACCTGAACAGCGAATACAACTTCAGAATAACCGGAACACCATTATGCGATCCGGAAACCGGAGGACCGTTTGCAATAGCAAAAGATGAAAACGAAATATTTCTGCAGTTCATTAAACCAGTCACCGGAGAAGCCACACTGATTACTTCAAAAATAGCTGCACCATTTATTCAAAAGATTTTCGACAAAATCGAAGTCGACAGCGTCAATGTAGTGGCGGTTGAAAAAGAAATAGCATGCCTCATTACAAAAGAGGATCTGGAAACACTTGACTTGAGTGAAATCAAAGATACAGTAATATTGCCCGGCAGATCATTTGTCCATCAGCTTGATGCGGAAAGAATCTTAAGTAAAGATGGCGTTGACCGCTTAATAGGTCGTGGACCGGACACATTGACAGTAGACGGTGAGCTGAGTATTGACATGACCGATGAAAATGTAATAGAGCGAGAACTTGAAGACTTCAATGATTTGGTGGATGCAATCAATTTCTTCGGAATGAGACGCCTTTAAAAAAAAAGAAATCAGTTAGAGTCCTCAATTAGAGAACTTTCACTGTTAATTTTAACTAATATGTAATCATACATTTTAGACTTTTTGATTTCTGCGATTTCTGAGAGTTTCTTACCTTCAATCACAACATTTTCGATTAATTCATGATATTTGTCATAATTTAATTTTACACGAACCCCATCAAGCTGAGAAGTGACTGGTGTTGGAGAGATAACTTCCTTGATTTCGGGAACCTGATTTTCAATTGAGTTTTTAACAACAATAGATGGCACTAAAGGAGGATCCATGCTCATTTCCTGTTTCTTGTTATTTAAAGTCTCTTCAATAGTTTCAACTAACTTGTCCAATGCACGAATGTCAGGACCTCTTCTTAATCTTCTAGGGATTCTTCCAAGTCCGCCAACATAAGCATCAGCACCAGGAAGCTCTTCAATTGGAATATCCGGAGCGCCAGTTACGATAACAGGGATGTTAATGTCATCATAGAGAAATGCTTTGGATTTGATGCAGGTTTCAAAACTGCCCAATGCAAAAATAGCAATGTCATGCTCCTCAATCAATTGCTTTTCAGTTTCGGAAATGCCTGAAGTTCCTTTACCGTCACCTCTGGCAAGACCAACCATATTGTCCTTTGCACCGAACTCACGTAAATACTCAGAAATGTCACAGGCCGCATGAGGCAAGTGATGTCTTGCAAGTGTTGGTGATACAATAGCTATTTCAGAACCTGCCATAGGAGCGACAGTCAAGGTAGCCAATAACTCTTTTGCTTTTTCCTCAACTTTTGGCACATCATTTAACGGAACTGCCATGTTCAATACCATTTCCATCTGTATAATATTTTCCTGAAGAATGAGCCCACCTAAATCTTCAATCAGTTCCTTTATCTCTTCACTTTTGTGAACTCCACCAGTAAATGTTAATGTTTCATACATTTTAATACTCTCACTAAAGTCTATACTGATAATAATTTTTCAGTTTCAATCTATATTAACTTTTCCAAAATCGAATATCTCATTTCAATCCGTTCAAAAGGATTTTTAGCCACGACAGTGTGTGATGGAATTTTAACCAATTGAGCATCTGTTTTTTCCAATTTATCCTCCAGGTAATCAGGATAAATTATATAATCATAATTTTCATCAGTCATATCAAAGCCGAAATTCATAACTATATCCTTTAAAAAATTGGAATAGACCTTTACTTTTATGTGGGAATTGTCATAATCATCAAGGTATTTCAGACATAATTCATAGCCTTCAAAGAATTTAAAAATTTCACTATCTGACAATTCGTCTTTAAGCTTTGAAACTCGATGGATGCTTTCAAAAAGCTGATTTGGAGTGTTCAGCTTAATTGCCAGTGAATTCATCTTGACTTTGCTTTCAGATAAAAGAATTGCCAAATCACCATCCTCCTCATCAGGATTTTTATTAACCAGATAATCGGTGATGCCAGCAATCCTTACGACTTCTTCACACATTGGGGTAGTGACAATTTTCATATAATATAATTATATAGAACGCTTTCATATATACTAAACTATGAAAGTTACATTAAGTTTTGAGGAAACTTCAAGCAGCGACGTTTCAATCATGGTGGATGTCCTCAGAGCAAGCTCAACAATAACAGCCGCTTTGGACAAATTCAGCCAAATAATTCCATGTTTTACTCCCGAAGAGGCATTTGAACTTAAGGAAAAAACCGGCGGAGTGATTGCCGGTGAACGCAAGGGCGCTAAAGTGGAAGGATTTGACATCGGAAACTCACCGAATGTGATAAAAGAGTTTGAAACAGATAAGGACACATTGATTCTGACAACAAGCAACGGCACAAGAATACTTGAGAATATGAACTCCAAAGTACTGATCGGATGCATGAACAATGCAAAAGCCGTTGCAGATGCAAGCGTTGAACTGGCCAGCGAGCATATTGATGTCGTGATGGCCGGAGTATGGGGAAAATTCGCAATCGAAGACTTTCTGGCTGCCGGTGAAATAATAAATGAAATAGAAAAAGTTTGCAGAGATTGTGAAATCAGTGAATATGCCAAATCAGCAATTCTGGCAAGCAGAAATGATGAGCTGGTGAAAGAGGCATTTTACGAATCAACATCCGGAAACAAACTAACCGGTTTAGGATATAAGGAGGATATTGGATATTGTCTTGAAAAGAATTCCACGACAAATGTTGGAAGATATGAAAAAAACATAATATTAAATATATAAGTAAAATAAATATATCATAATCAAATTTTCAAAGAGTGTAATATTAATGAAGCGAGAATGTTTGACTATTATAGGTACGGCTCACGTATCTGCTGAAAGTGTTGAAGAAGTAAAAGACAAGATTTATGAACTTCAACCGGATAGAGTAGCTATTGAACTTGATTTGGCAAGATATACAAAGCTTAAAAAATCCATGATGGGAATAGAAGAGGATGATTCCATCTCAGTTACCAAAATAATCAAAGAAAACAAGGTCGGATTATTTTTTGTGACAACAGTATTAAGCTACTTCCAGTCAAAAATCGGAGATGAAGTTGATGTCGCTCCTGGTTCAGAAATGGTCGGAGCCATTGAAGCAGCAGAAGATTTGGGAATACCAATCGCATTAATCGACCGTAACATCAATACAACATTAGAGCGCGCATTGAACAGAATGTCATTCTTTGAAAAGATTAAATTCCTATTCGGAATATTAACCACAGACACCGATGATGAGGAAATAGATATTGAAGACTTAAAAAATCCTGATAATCTTGAAGACATGCTTGAAATGTTTAAGGACGAAGCACCGGGAATATATGAAGTTTTAGTCCATGAAAGGGATGCGTATCTTGCAGGAAGCCTTTTAAGAATTCCCGAAGACAGAGTCATTGCAGTTGTAGGTGCAGGACACCAGCCGGGAATAAATGCATACCTTGACCATCCGGAAACAATTCCTCCTCTTGAAGAGCTCAACAAGATTGAAGACAAAAAAGGAATACCATGGACAAAAATAATCCTTGCACTGATTCCGATTTTATTTGTTGTGATATTTTTTCTGGCTTATTTTAATGGGATAAACATAACCTGGAACCTGTATCAATTCGTTGCAATCAGTATGATAATGGGATTTTTAGGTTCAATACTGTCCGGATCCAAAATCCAATCCGCACTTGTCGGAGGACTCGTCGCACCGCTGACAATTATCCACCCATTGCTTGCAGCAGGATGGTTTTCAGGCCTGACCGAAGCAAAATACAGAAAAGTAAGGCAAAGAGACATTAAAAACCTGGCCAATATAGAAAGCTTCAGAGATTTATGGAATAATAACATATTCAGAATATTACTAGTTGTTATCGGAACAAATCTCGCCGTCAGCATCGCAACATTAGTAATATTGCCTTCACAAGTATTTATTCCGCTGTTCATGCAGATATTCGGTTGAATTTTATTAACCCATATTCAATTCAATAAAAAGTTTTTTATACACTTAAATAAAATCTATAATATAATCGATATTTTAAGGAAATTTATTATGTACTATATATTTCGTTGTGACTGTGGAAGAGTTTTATATGCCAAAGAAGGCGTTGCCACCAGAAAATGCGTATGTGGAAAAACAATAAAAGTTAAAGGTCGCAGAATCTTTAAAAGAGCAGAAACAAGAGAAGATGCTTCCCTTGCAGTTCAGCAAATGCAGGACGAAATATATGGAAACACTGGATTCATAAAAGCCAGTGATTTATAGTTAAGGTCTGTTAGAAATGGCTGGAGAAATAATAGAAATAGTTATTATATTAATTTTAATCGTACTTACCGGATATTTATCAATGGCGGAATTGGCCGTTGTGTCGGTTAGAAAAGCAAAGATGCAAAGATATTTAGAAGAAGGAAATAAAAACGCACAAATCGTTTTTGACCTGATGGAAGATCCTAACGAATTTTTATCAACAGTCCAAATAGGTATTTCCCTTATTGGCGTACTTACAGGGGCTTTCGGTGGAGTAACACTTGCCGAACCTCTTGCAAAACTGATTTCATTCGTTCCATACAGCGAACCTATAAGCGTAGCGATTGTTGTTATCATTACAACATACCTGACTTTGGTTGTCGGAGAGATTGTGCCTAAGGTTATTGCTTTAAATGATCCTGAAAGGGTTTCTTTAAAAGTTGCAAAAAGTATGGTCATCCTTTCAAAAATTTCAAAGCCTGTCAGTTTTATTCTTGCAAAATCAAGCAGTTTTCTTTTATGGGTAATGAGAATTGAAAACAGAAACGACAATGCTGTGACTGAGGAAGAAATTGAGTTATTGATTGAGGAAGGAAGGGTCGAAGGTACCATTGAACAGGAGGAAGAAGACATAATCAAAAGAGTGTTCAAGCTTGACGACCAAAAGGTCGAATCAATAATGACTCCCAGAAATGAAATCATATGGGTTGATTTGGAAGACCCTAGAGAAGTCAACAAAGTCAAGATTATGGAAAGTAAAAGGTCCATTTTTCCAATAGCTTCTGGAGAACTGGATGATTTCATTGGTGTAGTTCAGGCAAAAGACATCCTTTCATTAATGTTTAGTGATGAGGAATTTGACATTAATTCAATCGTTAAGGAGCCTTTGGTTGTATCCGAGAATCTGGAAACCTTGGAACTTCTGAAAGAATTCAAGGAAAACCAGGAATATGTTCATATGTCACTTGTTGTTGACGAGTTCGGAAGTGTTGAAGGTTTAATAACATTGAATGACCTTTTGGAAGGTATCGTTGGAGACATTCCAGGAATTGATGAGGATGATGACCCGATAGCTACCGAAAGAGATGACGGCACCTGGCTGATTGACGGCAGGTTCGGAATTGACAGGTTCAAGGAATTATTCGATATAGATGAAGTTTTCCCTGATGAGGAGGAAGACGGATATACAACCCTTGCAGGTTTCATTTTAAGTATCAGCGGAACCGTTCCTGACGTTAACGACAAATACCAGTGGGAAAGATTCTGCTTTGAAATCGTTGATTTGGACGGACATCAAATCGATAAGATACTTGTAACCGATTTGGGTGAAGATTACATATCTGATGAAGAAGAGGAAGATTAGATGGATTTTGTTAGTTTAGGCATTCAAGTCGTATTATTGATTGTTGGTTTTGTGCTGTTAATCAAAGGATCTGACTTTTTTGTAGACGGGTCAAGCAATATCGCATCAATTTTAAAAATTCCTACATTGATTGTGGGTTTAACGATTGTTGCATTCGGTACAAGCGCTCCCGAAGCGGCAGTATCAATAACATCCTCACTGGCAGGCAGCAATGCATTGGCTGTCAGTAATGTAATCGGAAGTAATCTGTTCAACATACTGTTGATTATAGGATTATGTGCTCTTTTAAATGAGCTTGAACTTGATAAAAAAGTTCTGAAAACAGATTTACCATTTTTATTAATCATAACAATTATCGCATCAGCATTTATATTATATAGCTGGAACATTTCAAGGATTGAAGGTATAATATTACTTGTCATACTTATTGGGTACATAATATATCTTATCCGAAATACTAGGAAATCACAAGAAGCACAAGATGTTGAAAAACCAAAATTAGGACTTTTAAGAAGTATAATTTACATCATTGGAGGTATTGCAGGAATTGTTATCGGTGCAAACTTTGTAGTTGATAGTGCGTCATATATAGCAATGGCTCTTGGAATGAGTGAAACCTTAGTGGGTTTAACCATTGTAGCTATAGGTACCTCTTTA
>NZ_JAFSNZ010000101.1 GCF_017447225.1 Methanobrevibacter sp.
CAAAATCATGAATATAACTATTATATAAATTTAACGGAAAAATAAAAACCCGAATTATAAAAAAAGACTGAAAAAAGGATTTTTAAACAAATAAACACTACTTTATAACAAAAGTCCTAACAAATTGACAGTCACTTAAGTCATTTAAAACATAACATAAATTGATAACATCACACCAATTGTGGATATTATTAACTGAATGTATCCATGGCGTCTTAACTCCTTAACTGGAGCCTGCATAAGGTAAAACGGTAAGAAAAATCCGAAAAATGTGAATATTGCCATGTTCGTATGCTTTGAAATAACACCTACAATAAATCCGCTCCATGAAAGAAATATAGTTACGAGATAGGACAGAAATACTGCTTTTTTGTTGAGCCTTGGCTGTGCCTGATAGACAATGAAATTTTTAGGCTGAACACCTTCGATTAAAGGATTGCCGCATTTGGCACAAAAATCATAATCGTCCTGATTTTCATATTCACATTTAGAACAAATTCGTGTCATTATTATTAAATATAAATTAGAAGTATTTAAACTTAATTTTCAAAAAAATTTATTTATTTTTAAACATATAGATATGACTCAATCTATATTGGATTGACAAAATTCCTAAAATTAATGAAGTCATTGAATTATGTGAAAAGTACGAGGCGTATTGTGATGGATGTTTATGAAACTATTAAAAATATAAGGGCTTCCTGCAATAATTATATGGATCCTGATTTGGTTGCAACAATAATTGATGAAAACTATTACATGGGAAGCAATACCATTGATGAGATTAACGGATACGGCATTTCAGATGAAGACAGCTTTGAAGAAAAGTTCATGAAAATATTGAAAGAAGAGAATATCTTCATTAACTGCGGAATGCTTGCATTCATTCCCCTTGTCAATGAATGTGACATATTTTCATTTGTCGATGAGACAATCAAAATCACACAGGAAGAATATGAGAAAAATGCTCATGAAAACGAAGTGTATTTCGGAATACTGATTGAAAAAGACACATCCGACTACATCATCGGGACAACTGATTTGTGTGGATGCAAAGTCGAATCCGGCTTTAAAGCAATTGAGAAAAGTGATGATGGATTATACAAAAAATTGGCAGAGATAATTGAAAAGAAAATTATCTCTTGATTAGTTTTTGCTTAATGTTTTCCCACATTGCCTGCTCTTCACCACAGCCTGTCATGATGACATAGTCATATTCTGATTCAATGGCCAATTCATATAGCTTGTTGATTCTTTTGGTCATTTCCTCATAGCTTAATGGATAAAATTCAGCATCAGGATATTCCTTTTTGATAATATTATAATATTCTTCCGCCTTTTCAATGGATTTTCTTCCGGGAACCACAATTACATGGCTTGGCTTAAGCGCCTTGATTACTTCAAAGTGGTCATCAAATATCTCCTCTTCATCTACATCAGGAGTTGTATAAATGAATTCCAATGGTCCTTCTATGAACTGGTCCATGAAAAGTGCATTGATTTTTGCTGCATCACCATTATCTCCCTGACCTAAACCTATTAACTTATTTTCATGTTTTACAACTTCAAATCTTCCAGGAGGAATGAATGACATGTCCAGATTATTGAATACTGTTTTAATGGTGGATTCAATGTTTGAAGTCTTTGGAGTGAATGTTGCATAAGCGGTAATTGAAGCTAGAGTATTGTAAATGTTATGAAAACCGAACGGAGGCACCGTTAAATCAACTTTAAATGAAACATTTTTATTGGTTGGATAGTTGAACAAGTCCCCTTCAATTGTTAGCATCCATTTTTCATTGGTGAATTCCACATGTGTTAATTTTACATCAGCTTCGGGACGTTTGAATCCGCATTTGCAGGAATATATTCCTCTGTGATTTAAAAAGCGTTTTTCATAAGTCAGTTCCTTTCCGCAGTTAGGACATTCAATAACATCAGCATCAAAGAAATCATGGATATCATCGACTTCAAGACCATAATAATTGATTTTTACATCATCACGTTTTTTATATCCCAAAAATGCAGTTCTTGGGTCATCACAGTTGGTTATTATGACTCCATTATTCATACCTTTTGATAACAGCTCTTTAGCTTCATAATATTCATTGAAAGGATTTTTAACACCCGCCACCTGCGCATGTTCTGGGGATATGGTTGTGTAGACAACACCTACTGGGTCAACGACTCTCTGAACAGTGTCTGGAATTCCATATTTTTTGTTACGGATTCCATATTCAAAAACACCAATATCTCCCTTTTGCTGAATTAATGCAGAAGCAATAGCATTGATTGTATTACTTTCAAAACTACTCCTGATTGGCACATCATTTGATAATAATTTGATTAAAAGGGTTGTGGTTGTTGTTTTTCCGTTAGTTCCTGTAAGTATAACGGATCCAATACCCAAATCATGTGATAATTCTGAAATTGCATCGATTCCTGCAATTTTTGTAAAAACAATTCCTGCAAAACTTTTACCGCTTCCGGAACCTAACTTGGATATAGGTCCTCCAATTTTAGCTAATGATTTTGCAATACTCACTTTAATACTCATAGTATATACTTTTAAAACAAATATATATAATTATTTTGGAAAAATAGTTAAAAATTAAAAAAAATAGTGGTAAACCAACTAGTTAGTAGTTGGCTTTTGTAAAGTTGACTGAGGAACTTTGTCAGCAACTTTTGAACCGATTGATTTCATCTTTTCAATCAATTGGTCTTTTTTGCTTCCGCTAATTAAGATATTTTCTAAAACATCACTTAATGTTTCGGTTGGAATAATCTCAATCATGTCCTCGTATTTCTTCTCAATCATGACATCTTTCATGTTGGATTTAGGAATCAGTACCTTTTTCATTCCAGATTCAGCAGCTGCTTCAATTTTAGCTGTAGCACCACCAATAGGCATTACATCTCCACGAACATTGAGTGAACCTGTTAGGGCAACAGTCTGATCAATCGGAATTTCCTCAACAGCGGAAATTACTGCAGTTGCGATACTTACACTAGCTGAATCCCCTTCAACTCCATCATAGGTCTGAATGAACTGAACGTGGATATCATAATCGGACAGATTCTTGTTAGTGTATTTTTTGATTAATGCGCTTACGTTTTGAACTGATTCTGAAGCGATTTCACCAAGTTTACCTGTAGCGATGATTTGACCGCCGTTTTTGGATTGTGAAGGTGCTGCTTCAGCTGCAATAGGTGAAACAATTCCGCTTCTGTCTCCGATAACAGCAAGTCCGTTTACCAAACCGATTCTTCCGCCTTCAGCAGATACCATACTGTAGTCTTTTCTTTGGATGATTGATCTGTCAGCTATTTGCTGTTCTAGGGTTCTTGCAAATCTTCTTGCTTCAACAACATGCTCTGCTGTTACAATATCTTCGCCTTTTTCAATAGCTACATCACCAGCTGATCTGACTAAACCGCCCAAATCCCTTAATCTAAGAGTTAGTGCATTTTGCTTGCCTGATCTGCGTTTTGCTTCAAGAATAATTTCATCCAATGCATCAGGAGCGAAATGAGGAATTCTGCCGTCATTTTTAACTTCCTGAGCTACGAACTGAACCAGTTTTTGTCTGTTTTCAGTTGTATCATCCATATAATCTTTCATGAATACTTCGTAACCGTAACCTCTGATACGTGACCTCATCGCAATGTGCATTCCTTCGAGAACCTGAAGGTTTCCTGATGCTACAAGAACAAAGTCACATGGCACAGCCTGTGATCTTACCATTGCACCGCTTGAGTTTTCGCTTTGTCCTGTGATTGCATACTGTTTTTCCTGCATTGCGGATAAGAGTTCCTGCTGGGTTTTCATAGACATTGTACCTATTTCGTCAATGTATAATACTCCACGATTAGCCTTATGAATCATACCTGCTTCCACACGTTCATGTGCAGGAGTTCCTAATCCTCCTGATTGGTATGGGTCGTGACGTACATCACCAAGCAATGCTCCTGCATGTGCACCAGTTGCATCCATGAACGGTGCAAATCTTTTCTCTTCATTATTAACCAATAATTTAGGAGCCATATTATTGTTTTTTGGTTTGATTTGAATTGAAATAAGTAATATTAATGCTGCTGCAATAATGGATTCAAGAATTCTTCCATAGAAAAATCCGATAACCAATATTCCGCCGATAGCTAATGTGGTGATAAGAGTTTTACGTTCTTCGTGTCCACGAGCGGAACCTTTTGTTGCTCTTACTATTTTTTTACCTTCGCCAGCAGGAACAGTCCTTATTAAAGGATGATTATTATCTTCAGCATTTGGATAAATCAATACATCTTGTAAAGTTTCATGTGGTAATATTTGAGCCATTCCTTTTGCAAGCATGGATTTTCCAACACCAGGATCACCAATTAACAAAACATTCCTTCTTTGTTTTGCTGCTTTTTTAATTGTTTCTATTGACTCTTCATGACCTATAACCTGATCAATTAATAACGGAGGAACCTCAATGTCTTCAGAACTTTTGATATTATCATAATCTAACATAGGTTTAGTTTTTTCACCGTCCTGTGCAATTTCCGGTTCTAAAACAACCTCTTTAGAAGAATCATCAATTGGTTCTTTTTCATCAAATTTCATTAAAAAACCTCACTAATATATAAATAAAAATTCAACATTTAGTAAACTACATTTTCCTACTACTAATTATATTGATTTTATTATATATAAAAAGTTTTCTAATTTAGTAAACTAAAGTAAGAAAAATAAAAAAAAGAAATAAATGGATATAATCAATATCCATTTACACTGAATTAATTGTTATTTTATTAGCTATAACTGCGCCATTATACATAGAGGTGATGATATATTCACCGGCCTGCAGATTAATGTTTAAATGAGCTATTCCGGCACTATCCGTTGTTCTGTTGTAGAAAACACCATTAATGTTGAATATTACGTTTTGTCCAACATACAGATTTCCCTCACCGTCAAGCAATGTAGCATTGAACTGAGTTCCGTCACGATATTTCATTGTGATGTTTTCAGCTGATAAAATCGGTTTGACAGTGATGTTGTTAGCTACTGAGCATCCGCCATACATTGCTGTGATGATGTAGTCTCCAGGTCTTAAATTAATGTTTAATTGAGCGTATCCTGATGCGTTGGTTTTTCTTTCATACATTACACCGTTAATGTTGAATGTGACGGTTTCATTTTCACCAACAGGATTGCCGTCATCACCTAAAACTCTAACAACATACTGAGAATCGTTTCTATAATATTTGACCAAATCACTGTTTTCAACGATTTTCGGAAGAACTGTAATGGTATTGGAAGCCATTTCACCATTAACAGGATTAGTAGCGGTAATAATATAATTACCCTGACGTAAGTTAATGTTTAATCTTGCAGTACCATTTTCATTAGTTAGACGTTTGTACATTACACCATTAATGTTGAATTCAACTTCAGTGCCGTTAGCTAAAGGATTACCCTGACCATCAGTAAATGTAGCATAGTATTGAGTTCCGTTGCTGAAGATTTTAGTAACATCTTTTCCAGAAATAGTGCTTAAAACAGTGATTTTTGAGTTGGCAGAAATGTTTTTTGATGAAACTTCAACATCATAAACACCAACATTCAAGTTAATAGCTAAAGAAACGCTTCCATTTGCATCAGTGGTTCTGACATATTCCTGACCGTTAATTGAAATTGTTACATTTTCATTAGCAACAGGATTGGAATTGCTGTCAAAGAGATATGCATAAAATCTAGTGCCGTTTTTATAATATAATTCAACTTCAGGGGCTTTTAAATCATATTTAATTTCATCACCACTTCCATTATCATCAAAAGAAGTATTACCCACATTAAATAAAACATATTCCTGTGTAAAAATATATTTATTAGTAGATAACTTATCATTGCCATTTAAACTTAGATTGTACTGGCCGTCAGCCAGATTATTTAAGTTAATAGCTGAATTTACCTTATTCACTTCACCAACCTCATTTTCAGACATCATGACCGGAATATCATATTGCATGAAATTGGTACCGACATCAACATGAATATTTACAACAACACCTCCGGATGAAAGATTTTCTGCATTTAATGTGTCATTTACCTCAAAGGTACAATCACTGACAGTAGGAACAGATCCTTCAATATAGATATGTCTTCCCTGAGCAGCATTATTTGAAATAAAAGTACAGTTTTGGATTAAAGCATTCCCTTTTGATTCAATATATAATGCTCCACCATTTGATTTTGCACCACAATTAGTGAATTTTGAATTTTTAATGGTTAAACTTCCACCTTTTTCAACATAAACTGCTCCACCATTTCCTGTTCCTATTTTTTTACCATCAGTATTCCAGATAACACCTCCAGTTGATGTACAATTATCAAAATTACAATTTTCAATATAAACACTGCTTTCCTTATCTACATCCACACAGGCAGCATAATCAACAACACTTGAATCTGAAAAATTTGAATTAAAAATGTTTACAGTACCTTTTTTCGTATAGACTATACCTGTTTTTGCACTGCATTTATAAAATTGGCAGTTATAAATATTTGCAGTAGCCTCTTTAATATTAAAACAATTCCCCCCTTTTGAAGAGCCTGAAATGAAAATAGAATTATAAACATTTAAAACTGAGTGTTTATCTCCATAAAATGATCCTCCTTTTTTACCAGTGTTTGATACAAAAGTAGAGTTATAAACATCACAGCTTCCATAATTATGAATTGCTCCGCCTTCTGTTCCCCATCCCTTATTTTTTGCAAAATAAGAATTGATGATTATTAACTTTCCATTATTTACAATACTTCCTCTATCGGTATCTCCTGTTTGAGCATTGAAAAATGTTAAATTAATTAATTGGATGGTTGTTCCAGTCGTTGTTCTAAAAAAGCCAGTGGAATCATGAGCATCGATTATAGCTTCATCATCACCATAACCTTTTAAAATAAGACTTTTTGAAAATGTTTGCATCATGTCCCAGGTATAATTTCCACCTAAAAATACTATTGTATCTCCGTCCTTTGCAAGGGAATAAGCTTCATCCCAATCTGTTGGACTGTCAGCACTTTCTCCAGAACCAGTTCCATCCGGACTAATAAATATCTCGCCGGATGCAGTAATTACATCACCCGTATTTTCATCACCTATTATATCATTAGTTTGATTGAAATCATCACTTGCACCTACGCAAGATAATGAAATTACAATAGTAAATACAACTAAAGCAAATAATAGGGATTTAACCTTATTATTTAAAAAAATCATTTTATCTAGTCTCCCCTAATCAAAAATTAGGAATGTGAATAAAAATTTTCGTATGCCTAAATTCACATTAATAATAGTTTGAAAATATAATTATATAAACATTTAGATAGAAAATATATAATTAAGTTTAAAAAAAATAAAGTGATTTTTTATGGCAAAATGTTTAATGGTTCAGGGCACATCATCAAATGCCGGAAAAAGTATGCTTGTAGCGGCATTATGCAGAATTTATAAAAACAGAGGATACAAGGTAGCTCCTTTCAAATCCCAAAACATGTCTTTAAATTCTTATACAACATTTGAAAACGGAGAAATTGGAATAGCACAAATGCTACAGGCTGAAGCCGCTATGATTGAACCAAGCATCCACATGAACCCTGTTCTGCTCAAGCCAAAAGGAAACTTCACATCCAATGTCATTATCCAGGGAAAATCAATCGGCGACATGGACTTCTACGATTATCAGCACAAATATCATGATACTGCATTTGATGCCATTAAAGAAAGCTTTAATATATTATCCGAACAGTACGATATCATATTTATTGAAGGTGCCGGTTCACCTGCTGAAATCAATATGAGAGAGCAGGACATTGCAAATATGGAAATTGCCCATCTGGCCGATGCCAATGTAATACTTATTGCAGATATTGAAATGGGAGGAGTGTTTGCTGCCATTGCCGGGACTTACGTTTTACTGGATGATTATGACAGGTCCCGTCTAAAGGCAACTGTCATCAACAAGTTCAGAGGCAATCTGGATATTTTAAAGCCGGGTCTTGACAGGATTGAAGAGATAACCGGAGAGCCTGTTCTGGGAGTTCTTCCTTATGATGAAACCTTAAAACTGCCTGAAGAGGACTCAGCATCACTTACAACACATGTATTTGCAGAAGACAGAGACATCACTATCGGAGTCATCAGACTTCCAAAAATAGCCAATTTCACAGATATCGATCCGTTTGAATACGAAGATGATGTGGCGCTTAAAATGATTGGTGTTAATGATGAGATTGGGGATGTTGATGCCATATTAATTCCGGGAACCCGTAACTCAACAGAAGATGCATTTGCGCTTCATGAAAGCGGCCTTGCAAAACAGATTGTTGAAAAATCAGAAGAAATTCCGATTGTTGGAATCTGCGGAGGATTGCAGATTCTTGGAAACATAATTCATGATGAGGATAAACGTGAATCCGAGCACGGTACAATCAAAGGTTTAGGCCTGCTTGACATCGAATCCAGCTTCTCAAGACAAGGTAAAATTGTAACCCAATCCGTTGCAACGATTCCGGATAATCTGGATGGTCTTGCAGGAGAAATATTTAAAAACATTGCAGGCGAAGAAGTTACAGGTTACGAGATTCATGAAGGTACCACTGAGTTAAAATCATGCAATGCCCTTTTAAATATCAAAAAAGGCCAGGGAAATAATGAAGAAGGTAAAATTGACGGTGCATCCCAAGGCAATATTTTTGCAACATATTTCCATGGAATATTCCATAACTATAACTTCAGAAGAGAATTTTTAAACTACATTCGTGTTAAAAAAGGCCTTGAAGCCAGAACCGGTGAAGATCCATATGAAACTCAAAAAGACTACTCCTTAAATAGACTTGCCGAGATAGTTGAAGAGAACTTGGATATGGACATTATAGATAAATTGATTTTTTCAGACTAATATTAATATATAAGAAAAATACATAAATAATAATATTAACATAATGGAGATTTTAATTATGATTGTTAATGTAAAAGCTACAAATAAAAACAATGGCGAAGTAATTTCATACAAATTAGAAGGCGACGGCGACGCTGGATTCCTATATGACGGTACCCACATGCAAGAAGTCACCGATAACAAAATTAGAGAAGTTAACAACAACTTAATTTTATTAGGTTCACCATTATACACCATTAAATCTGGTGAAAGTGCTGCAATCGAAGCAATGACTTTCGATATTGAAATTAACGCTGAATAGATTTATTCAGCTCTTTTTTTACTATTTTTTAAGTTTATAAGCAAAAATTAAATATGGATTTTTAATGTTTTTTTGATTATATAGGAACAACCTTTTCATTGGTGATTAAAATTTTAAAGATGATTATAACTCCACGATTTGGTGAAATAGACGGGATGAAACATGTCAACAACAACCATATCGGCGAATGGTTCGAGCTTGCAAGAGAAGAGATTTACAGATATTTCATTCCGGATTTGGATTTAAATTTAGAGAAATGGAAACTGATATTGGTTAGAAACGAAACAGATTTTGTAGGCCAGATTCGTTACGGTCAGGACGTGGAGATAAGAACATATATTCTAAAAATTGGAAACTCATCATTTACTGTAGGAAACGAAGTCTGGCAGGACAGTGAACTTAAGGCAAAGGGAAAATCCATTATAGTTCACTATGATTATCTAAAAGAGAAATCAATTAGAATCCCCGATGACATCAGATTAAAACTAAACGAACTTTACCTGGATGAAGAAGATATTGGAATATTTTAGAAAATTACTGTTCAGAAGGTCAATCTCATTTGATGCCAAACAGCACCACCATGTTTGGATTCGCTGATTCCCTCATCTACAAAACCAAATCTTGAATAATAGCTGATTAATTCTTCTTTGCAGGTCAATACTACTCCTGAACGATTTTCATTTTTAGCGTTATCAATTAGATGGTTGACAAGCTTTCCCGCAAGTCCTCGCTTTCTATAATTCGGACGGGTATTTAATCCGAAAATCATTTGCCAATCCCCTGATTCATCATGCAGTGAGGCATCCTCAAACATCTCATCTGTTAAATCTTTTTTATTGGTTGTAAAACCGTCTATGAATGCTATCAGTTTATCATCATCAAAAATTAACCAAAAATGAGTAGGATAATATGTTAATCTCTCTTCGAATTGTTTTTTAGTTGCAGCCTCATTTTTACTGAAGCATTCTGATTCCACATTATGAATTTCATCCAAATCATCAATTGTTGCCGTTCTAATAATGTAATCATCACACATTTAAGTCAACTCAAAAAATCCTATCTTCAATCAATTCCCCATTGTTAATGGCCTTTGCTGAGATAAATGCATCATACATCCCATAAATCCATATTAGAATTGCCAAGATTATTCCAATAAGCAATAAAGTTAATATCCCGGATACAATGTATGCAATAATGAGTGTAATTCCCTTATGGTTTTGATTATTATATAGCTGACCCAAACCTGGGAAAATAAATGACAGAATCAAAGCCACAACAGGATTTTTCCCAGCCACTTTCGCACCACAATGTGCGCATACATTGGCCATTTTATCAATTTTACTTCCACAATTAGCACATATTTTAATGTTTTGATTGATTTTGTATCCGCAAACAGAACAATAGTCCTCATTGACCGTCTTTTGCCTGCAATTAGGACAAATCTTTATTCCAGTGGCTTTTCCACAATTGGGACAGAATGCCTCATCACTTAACTCAGCCCCACAATGACTGCATTTCATCACATTATCATTTTTGTTTTCATCAGTCAATTGAAATCCGCAGTTCTTACAGAACTTAGCAAAAATTTCCTGTTCAGTCCCACATTCAGGACATATTTTATTTGTCATTTTTAACCATCTCTAAATGATTAATTTGTTTAAAATAATTAATAATTTTTCATGTTATTCATAATCTTTACAGAAACTTCCATGGGATACAAAATGTCCCAAGCTACAAAGATAATCAACACCGCACATGTCATCACTATAATCAGCGCTTATTCCTCCGCCACTATCTATAATTTCCTCATAGTAATATCTGCAACTTGAACTACAATATCCTCCACCATATTGTCGTATATATTCTTCTTCCCATTTTCTACGTTCAGCCAGCTGTCTTTCACGTTCCTCTGCCTTTCTTTTACGTTCTTCTTCCAGTTTTATACGCTGTTCCTCTTTCTGTTTACGATTAATTATAATTTTTTTATAATAATTGTTTTCAGCAAATTCCCATTTGAGTCTCTCCCGATATTCAAATTGGGATTCTCCTATTGCAGGATTTAAAGAGTCCAAATAATAATAAGAGGATTTTGGAGTCCATTTCAACTCCTTTTTATAAAATTTAGGTTCAGCATATTTATTTTCGGTTTGAAGATAACTGACCCTATTTTTATCAGCAAATAAAATCGCTCCGCATTTTGTACATGAGTATTCGTTCGACTTTATAATGTTAATACAATTTATGCAATAATTGGGAGAAACAACTTTCCATCTTGAACCTATTTTGCATAAATACTTATCTATCTTAGATATAAGACTTTCTAAGCTATTTGAGTACCCCTCACTATACAGATTATAGATTTTAAAATCCATATTGGGACGTTGGTACAATGAGGTATTTCGTAAGGAATACGGTAATCTTTCCTTCAGAAGATGCTTTTCAAAAAGACTTTCAGAATATTTATAGTCATATACATTAGATGTCCAAAGCTTTTCACCACAGGAGGTGCAGAATCTGTTTGTATAGGAATTTAATGTATTGCATTCAGGACAGTTTATATCGCCAAATTCATATCCACATTCACATTTTTTCTGGCCTTTCATAGCCGGACGTCCACAGTTAAGACAATATGCTTCAGTATTATCATTCATAAGCCTAATCTGATTATCTTCTATTGGCAATTCTTTACCGCAATAAATACAGAATTTGTGTATGTCATTCATCTTATGACAACTGGGACACATTATTTTATCCACCATAATATCACCAATATTAAGTTACAGTCAAATTACTCTTCAAACATGCAATGCATTTAATAATTCATTCAAAAATACACACAGATTAAATATATCATTTACACAATAATCTTCAATATATTATTTATCACAAAAAATATTTATAATTTTTGACATTGAACCCCATATTATGCCAACACACAATACAATTGTTAGATTTCAAAACATTTATCTAAAACGTACAAGAATACCCTGACCCCTTTAATCAGAATAAATTACACATATTAGATAAAAATACATTAACATTTTCACTCAGAAGTTTTTGAAGTATTTTTATTCACAATTAAGCATAATTTTAGTTCAATTGAATATAAACAGTTAAATATGTTCTTTTACATAATTTTAACTATAGAAAAGGATAGAACTCATTGTGGGAATCATTATAATATTTTATTAATGAACAGCCACATAATATGATTTCTGCTATTTTCCTTGCAGAATCAACATTAGCGAAGTCAAAAACATGTTATGGATTGAAACAAAATTTGGAGAAATATAATGGTAAAAGACATAATTAAAGAATCATTTTTTAAGCCGTTTAGGGAGTATAAGACATTCATCTTTGTAATCGCATTAGCTGTCCTGTGTAAGATTATCTCTGATGAATTATATTCACTCCACATCGGAAAATGGTCATTGCCCATTATGGGAGCCACATCATTAGTTATTCTCATGATTGTGGGAATCATGTTAAGCCATGTCAATCGTGTAGTGAACAAAACGGAAGTTGAATACTTCAATGTTAAAGAAAATATCATGGAAGGATTTAAGGAGTACATTATCAATCTATACTACATGATTTTATCTTTCCTGCTTTCACTGCTATTTACTATCCCCACTGGAGTCTACACCAAGATAATTCATATCCACGACTATTTCTTAAGCAATGACATGAATACTGCATTTTTAACCCTGCACGAATTATCTGAAAGCATTCCAATCAATCTGCAACTGGATTTAGCCCACAGTCTGCAAATCAACCTGATTATTGGTATGTTAATAGCCATGACATTGATTTCATTCGGATTTATTGGAAGAATCATACTACTTAAGACAGACAGTATGAAAAAGGCATTGAATTTAAGAAACGTGTTTGAAGTCGTTAAAGAAATAGGTTATATAAGATATATCAAGTTCATACTGGCAGGTTCTGCAATAATCATTGTCATGTTCAATATTTTAATTTCTTTGAAATTTTTCCTGAGCGATATAATGATTTCATCAATCTTTGAAGCTTTTGTATTAATTTTTGCAACAAACAGTTTTTATATGATTGTTTCACAAAGAAATAGCTGATATAAACCAATTATAATACCTTTTTTGTCCAATATGTTATTATAGAATTATTTTACATAGGGAATGGTTTGAACACAAAATTTTTTTCAAAAAGCGAACAAACGTTCTCTTTTTTGATATAATCAAACAATAATGTTTTAATAATAATAAATCCATATATAACAATTGAAATTCATATTTAATATAAATTGAATTTTAATTTTAGAAAATAAAAGTTAAAGGTGAGAAAATGAACAACAATCAAATTATGGGTATCCTATCAATAATATTAGGATTAATATTTATTGTTTGTCCTGTTTTCAGTACTGCCCTTGCTTCAACCTTACTTGGATTAAGTTTCCTGTTATTAGGTATTTTTGCAATAATTACAGGAATTTTTGGCGGAACTGGAATGGGAGGTCTCCTCATTATATCAGGAATATTGGCAGTAATATTCGGATTCATATTCACAACCAATATCCTTGCAATACCATTAATCATGTCTCTACAATTCTATATCATAGGAATTTTGATGATCATAATGGGTATAGCAGGCCTATTTTCAGG
>NZ_JAFSNZ010000102.1 GCF_017447225.1 Methanobrevibacter sp.
ATATAGGTGATTTTAAATGTGTTCTACCGGTGGGCCAATGGCCGATATTGATTTGAAAAAATTGAAAACAAAAAGATATAGATGTTTAGACTGTGGAAATGAATTTAAAGGACTAGGCAGAAAAGTTGTTTGTCCGTCCTGTCAAAGCGACAACGTTGAATCCAAAGAATAAATAAACATTTATTCTTCTTTTTTTATTTTTGTGATATTTATGAATATTGACTTTAGCTATGATGAAATATTGTTTTTGGAAGGTGAAACAGGCACCGTCGGTGTTGTAAAAGTTGCACATGACAATAAAATGCTTTTTATAGCTACCCAAGACAATGAAGAAATTGTTCAGTTCCTTGAAAAAGACGATCTCATAGCTGTCTCAAATTTTAAAAAAGACAAAAGAGCCATTAGAGCACAGGCCTATCTGACACGTGAAGAAGACTCACCAATAGTTATTTTGAATAAGAATCATCCGTCAACCAAAAGATTATCTCAGGTATTGTCCGTTGGCGAAAAAGTAAACCTGAACTGCAACATTACTCCAGGAACCCATCCTGAACAGGATGTATTATGTTCATGTGACTCATTATCAGGGCTGTCTATTGTTAAAACTCCAACTGGTGTTGAATTAAACAGAAAACATGATACATACACTATTGAAAGGTTTTAATATGACTTTTGACTTTGAACTATTATACTCATTGCTTGGAAGAGCGATAATCATAATTGCAATACTGATTATAATATTATTCATTATTTTACTGATTTTTGGAAGAATATTTCTTAAAAGGGGAATCGTAATTTTTCCAAAATTTCTATTGTTCATTATTGATACTCTTTATTCACCATTCAAATCAATAGCCAGACTTATAAAGCTGGATGACCATCTGATTGATGATTTGAGCATTAAAATTAGAAATGACATCAACAAGAAAAAATTTGAAAAGATTCCTGCCGATGAAACATTAATCTTTTTGCCCCATTGCTTAAGGCATAAGGATTGTCCCGCAACTCTTCAAAAGGAAGGAGTTAACTGTACGTGCTGCGGATTATGTTCAATCGGTGTCATTAAAAAGAAGGCTGAGCCTAAAGGATACAAATTATATATAGTTCCAGGGTCAAGCTTTGTTAAAAAGATTGTGATGGAAAATAAGTTTAAGGCAGTGATTGGAGTTGCATGCCATGAGGATCTGAATCAGATGATGATGTTGCTTTCTGATTTCTGTCCGCAGGGAGTGCTTCTTAAAAAAACAGGATGTTATGAAACAAAAGTGGATGTAAGTGAAGTATTGAAACTGATTAACTCCAAGAACTAATCATAATACTCCATAAATTCCATGGATTCTGGTGTCTGGCTGAATTCTTCAATGAAATCTTTCAAGTCTTTAATAAACTCTTTTTTTCTTTCAGCCAAGTCTTCAATTTGAGAATAATCCTTTTTTACAGCAATATTCATTATTATATCATCAGTTTCCAGATTAATCTCTGGCAAAAGCAAATTATCAATATCTTCCATTTTAACCCCTTCCAAGTTCCTGGTGGGCTCTTGCAAGATGACCTGCAGCCAATGCTCCCATAAGTGATAATTCACCTGCAAGAACAGTACTTGCAACAATTTCAGCGAATTCACGAGCTTTTCCTGAACCTGCAACACCCAAAATATTAAGACCTTCGTTTGCAACTTCAAGACTTGTTCCTCCACCTACAGTTGCAACAGGCAAGTCAGGTAAATTAACTGAGAAATATAAATCCCCATCACGTGCCTCAGCTGTTGTGATACCTAATGATCCTTCAACAACATGAGCTGCATCCTGTCCGGTCGCTAAAAATATTGCTGCAACCATATTTGCATAATGGGCATTGTAACTTAAGCTTCCGCTTACAGCAGAGCCTATTAAGTTTTTAGCTACGTTAACTTCCTCTATTGCTTCAGCTGTAGTTTTTAACTTTTTGTTTACAATATCCTTTGGAATAATGATATCAGCAACAACACTTTTTCCTCTTCCTTCTACCATGTTGATTGCTGCCGGTTTTTTATCGACACATGCATTTCCGCTTAATGCAATGTGACGAGCGCTAGTCTGACTAGCTAATTCATCAAGAATTTTTTCTGTAGCGATGGTAACCATATTCATACCCATACTGTCTCCTGTTGAGTAAACGAAACGTGGATATACATATGAACCTGCGATTAGTATTGGATCGATTTTTAAGAGTTTTCCGTGAGAAGTAGTGGATTCTGCAATTTCTTTTAATTCATCAAAATTATCAATAAACCATTGTTTGATTTGCAATGACTGGCTTGCACTTTCAGTTTTAATTACAGGTGCACGGGTCATTATGTCAGATATGACATGAGCATTAACTCCGCCGGATGCGGTTATTGCAGATGCACCCCTGTTAATTGAAGCCACTAAAGCTCCTTCAGAGGTTGCAAGAGGAATGAAAACTTCACGATTGCAGTTATCGCCATTTATTTTTAAAGGACCTGCAATTCCCATAGGCAACTGCAGAACACCAATGGAATTTTCAATGTTTCTTGCTGAAGCTCTTTCCATGTCCAGAGTATAATTGGAGATATTATCCAAACGTATAGAATATTTTTTTTCTAAAAATTCACGTCTAATGTCTGTGGCTTCCTTGGCTGAAACTTCTTTATCAACCTGATAAAGTTTCATTTCACCATTTAACAATTTATCAATAATTTCTTGATGAGTCATATTACATTTCCTTTTTAAGTAAGTTAACAATTTCAGACGGCATCTTGGCTACTTCAACACCAGCATTGTTTAAAGCTTCGGTTTTACTTGCAACAGTACCGGAATTTCCTTGAATAATTGCACCAGCGTGTCCCATTCTTTTTCCAGGAGGTGCGGTTCTACCTGCAATATAAGATACGACAGGTTTTGTCATTTCGTTTTTAATGTATTCTGCTGCTTTCTCTTCAGCGTTTCCTCCGATTTCACCAATCAATACAACAGCTTCAGTATCATCATCAGCTTCAAATCTTTTAAGAATATCTATGTAGTTTGTACCGACAACAGGGTCTCCGCCGATTCCGACACAGGTACTTTGACCTATTCCTGCACGGGTAAGTTCACTGGCTATTTCATAAGTCAATGTACCGCTTCTTGAAATAACACCAACATTACCTTCATCAAAGATATGTGTAGGCATGATACCTAATTTACCGATGCCCGGAGAGATAATTCCCGGAGTGTTCGGACCAATGACAGTGGTTCCCCTCTGATCAGCATATGCCATAATATCCAAACTGTCATGGATTGGGATGTGTTCTGAAATAATAACAACCAAATCCAAATGTCTGATTGATTCGAAAGCTGCGTCCTTTGCAAATTTTGCAGGTACGAAGATAATTGAAGAGTTTATATCAGTTTCTTCCACAGCCTCTTCGATAGAATTGAAAATTGGAACACCCAAGAAATCCTGACCGCCTTTTCCAGGAGTTACTCCAGCTCCAATATTAGTATTATACTTTAACATTTGTTCTGTATGAAAAGAACCTTGCTTTCCAGTTATTCCTTGAACTAAACAATTTGTATCTTTATCCAATAAAATCATATTATACCATCCTAACGTAAAATTCTTGTTTTATTTTGAAATGGAACAGCCAAATCTATAACATTACCGTTCATTAATGCAGTAGCGGAAAAGATTACGCTGCCGGGCAACACATTACAGGTTGTCCCTCTTTCAACCAAATATGTATTTTTATTTCCAAGTGCTGCTCCAATCATTGCACTTGCTATTACACCAACAGATTCAATATTCTCTACTGTAGCAACCACTACAGGATCATCAGTTTCAGAAGAAACAAAGCCAACACCAGGAATTTCTTTGGTTTTGGCTTCTATCAAATCAGAAACATCAGTTAAATTATCCATTCCTTTTGCTGCCTTGATTGCGGAGTTTGCAACATCTGCAACAAAAGGTTCACCACCATAGGTATCGAAACCTAAGATAATCGCATCAGGATAATATCCTTCGCGAAAGCTTGCTTCAGCATAGGATATTCCTTCACCCGCTTCGGATTTGACTTTTGAAATTCCAGACAAATCGCCTAAATTTTCAGCACAATCTTTCAGTATATTTACTATTCCTTCATTAACAACTTCAAGTAAATCATCTTCAACGAAAGCACTGATGACAACATCATCTCCAGTGATATTGGTTAGGGCAGCCTTACTGGCTCCTAACTTCTCAAGCTTATAAAGATTACTTTCAATGCTTTCTGTCAATTCTTTACTACAGGACACATCATTTTTAGAAATGTCTGCCCCTATAGCTGTGATTTTCAAAATAACACCTTTAATAATTTGATTAAAAAATTTCATAAAATAATAAAATTTTATCTGTTATATAATTATGTCAGTTAATTTATATAAATATAAGTCATTTTAAAAGAGATTTTTTAGAAAAAATTAATAAATAATTACTATCAAAAATATTTATAATGTATTCACAAACAAAAATAGCTATTCCAATTTTTCAACATGATATTGATGGGGTAATAGAAGTTGCAAATGACTGCATCAAAAAAGGTGCTGACATTTTGGAATTTAGAATTGATGGTCTTAAAGACCCGAATTTTAATGAAATAAAGAAAGTCATTGAAGAAATCAATTTTCCTATGATTGCAACCAACAGAATTTCAACTGAAGGTGGTTCCTTTAAAGGATCTGAAGAAGAAAGAATAGATATTTTATACAAATGTTGTGATTTAGTAGACTATGTGGATATTGAGCTTCAAAGTGATGATGAATATATTAATATGATTCATGATACTGGAGTCAAGACCATTGTATCTTATCATGATTTTGAAAAAACTCCTGAAATTGATGAAATAACATATATTGTCAATAAAGAGCAGGAGCTTGGAGATATTGCCAAAGTTGCATTTATGCCTAATGATTTGGAGGATACGCTAAAGATATTAGCAATCCTGTCACACTGCGAAAATACTATTGCCATTTCCATGAGTGATTTGGGAAGCTACACAAGAGTCATGGCATCCAAATTCAATTCTCCAATCACATTTGCTGCGGGAAGAGATGCTACCGCTCCAGGTCAAATCGATATAGAAACAATGAAAGCTTTATTAAATATGGATTTAAATATCTTAGATTAAAGGGTGATTTTATGGCTAAAAAAGGCGTTTTAGCTTTAGGTATTATTATAATTGCTTTACTTATTTTTGGAGGATATTTCCTGTTTGTTGGAGAATCCGTTAATGTTTATATGGATGGTGAAAATGTAACTGCACAGTCAATAATTTCCCCATTTGCGGGTGTTGACACCGATAAGATGAACAGCGAAATTTGCGATTATACTTTTGATGTTATGAACAGCACTAACGGAAGCGTTCAAAGCTTAAGGCAGGGAATACTCAGAATATGCCTTTCATATGGCTTGGATAATGTGAAAGTTAATCTTGACTCATCATTAGGCAGCGATGAAATTCCAATTTTATTCCATGTCGAAGGAAATTCAATGTATCCTACATTAAAAG
>NZ_JAFSNZ010000103.1 GCF_017447225.1 Methanobrevibacter sp.
CTTCATCATCATATTCCACATCATTATACAGCACATCCACAACCAACTGTAAAAAATCAGTGGTATGTGACGTTCCTTCTTTTATAATATTTTTAGCTTTATTGAACGCCTGCCTGAAGAACCTTTCCTGGATTACTGCAGAATTCGGAATGCTAACCAATCTTTTGATTTCAGGAAATGACATGTATTGAGGATTGATTTTTGGCTGAATAACATTAACGTTACCGTTTGGGAATTCTGCATCCCTGTACTCGCCGTGCATATCAAATACGAAAACCGGAACATTATATCCCAGCATCTGGTCAATCAGTACCGCAACAGTGTTGGATTTTCCCGCACCGGTCATTGCCAGTATGGCCAAATGCCTGTTGAGAATGGGATTTGCCTCCACATTGACCTCAATGTCACTCTGATTTACAAGTGTTCCCAGTTTAATCGGATTTTTAACCTTGAAAACTTCATTCAGGATTTCCTTATCAGCCAGTTTTATTGGAGTTCCCGGAAGCGCAGGAGTTCTCGGAAGTCTCAGATTGTCATTGACATCACCTAAAAGCTTTACCTTTCCCTTAATGTAATAGTCCTTTCCGCCGATGCGGGCAATGGTTTGTATGGCCTCAACATCATGCAAATCAATGTTTAAAGCATCATTTCCCCTGACCAGGCTTTCAACCATTCCTAAAACTTTCTTGTTATCATATTCAACAATGACATATTCCCCTACCTGCGGCATCTTGTCTGAAATAAATGTTAATTCTGATAATGATATTTCACCTACACAATAACCTACTACCATTTAATCACCTCTTCAATTGTTCTCTGTTTGTCGTTTCATAAATTCTGCTAATCTTTAAAAGTTCTTCCACATGCTTGTTTGTAATTACAACATCATTATGAGCCTTGTTAAGCAAATATGGATAACCTTCGGCGGAATCCCTTTTGATTATTTCAACAATTTCCGTTATCAAATCATCATCCTTATCTACATAATAAGGAAGTTCCACTTTCAAGATGTTCTTGTTTTCCTTTAGCCTTACATAAAATATTGTAAACCATAATTCATTGAAAAATTCATTATAAACAGGAAAAGGAACTGCAGTGCTGTCCTTGACTTTTTTATGAATTATTTTGGAGATTCCCTGCTTTTCCGTCAGCTGATCAAGAATGCCTATATCGGGCGCCTTGCTGTGGAACAAATCATTGTTGGATGAAGTCTTTGATATTGAAATGATTTTTCTGTTCTTTTTAAGTACTTCCTTTAAGACCAGCAATTTCTCTATTGATGATAAATAGAGATTATAGACATCATCCCGTTCATAATCCTTGAATTCATCTCCACCTTCTCCGGACACGTGGGCAAAGACATTTCTTTTCACGTTAGGAAATGACAAGTCCAGACTGGATAAATCATTGATGTCATCTTCGAATAACTTTATGACACCCTTATCCAGATTTTTCATATCTGAAGGCTGTTTTGCTCCTTTAGGATAATGATTCTGAAGATCTCCCAGAATAGATCCGTCAAATAAATAATAGTCAACATCATATTCATTGATTGCCTTTAGGCAGCATTTGAGTTCAAATATTGACATGTAATTAGGAATAATTTCCCTTAGGAAAGGGACATGGTCCATTTCAAAGATTTCTGACTGTTCAATGTTTATTAAATTCCCATCATAAATGAGAGCTTCTGCTGAAACCGGACAGTAGTTAAACATCAGGAATTTTTTAATGTTGAAACTTCCATCTCCGGCAGCAATGGAAAAGTCCTTTTTACTTTTAGCAAATGGCTTATCGAACCATTTGTCCTTTAAGGTAAAATCTTCATTTTTTTCTGGTTCTGGTTTAAGATATATTCTATTATTAAGTGCTTTAATATATAGAGACTTTAACATAATATGTAATTTGTTAATATATATAAAAAAAAGTAGTGGTAGAGCAGTTGACAACTACTCCATTGAAGCTTTTAGGATAGCTCCAGTCAATTCTTGAATTTTAGATTTAACGTCATCGGTTTCTTCTACAATAGTACCTGTAACGATAATGTCTCCGCCAGCTTTTGCAGCAGTGTATGCTGCTTTAGCATCACGGATACCTCCTCCAACAACTACAATCATATCATCAGTTGCTCTTTTGGTGTATGCAACCATTTCAGGAGGAATAGGCTTATCAGCACCGGATCCTGCTTCAATATAGAAGAATCTCATTCCTAAAAGTTCAGATGCCATAGCATAAACTGCAGGGATTTTAGGCTTGTTTCTTGGGACCAGTTTAGCGTCTCCAACCCAACCGACAGTTCCTCCAGGTTCTGCAACCATGTAACCCATAGGCAATGTTTCGATTCCTGATTTTTTAACAGCAGGTGAAGCTAGAGCCTGTGCACCGATAATCCAGTAAGGATTGTTGGAATTAAGATAACTCATAAAGAATATTGCATCCGCATATCTACTTACGCTACTGGTATTTCCCGGGAAAATAATTATAGGAACAGCTATGTTTTCAGACAATATTTTACATGTTTCATCAACACCAATATTATCAACAGTGGATCCACCAATCATTATTCCGTCAGTTCCGCCTTCGATAGCCTGAGTTGCAATTTCCAAAGCTTCTTCAGGTGACTGTTCATCAGGGTCAATTAATGTGAAATGGATTTTCCTTTCTTTTAGTATGTTTCTAATATATTCTTCAACATTTTTCATAAAAATAAGTTTATTTAAAATTATATATTAATGCTTTGATAATATTGAAAATAAGAAATTAAAAAAAATAGTAAAAAAGAAAAGAGAATATGTCTATCCTCTTGGTTCTTTAGCTTTGTATCTTAAACCTTTGTAACCACATTTTCTACAAGTTGTTGCACCAGCAGGGTTACGAGCGTTACATTTTAAGCAGATTTTAATATTGAACATTCTGTTTTCTGCTTCTTCAAATCTAGCCATTAATAACTCCTCCTTATAATAATGAAATCTAATGAAATAATCGTTATGAAGAAAATAAGACATTTCAATAATCATAACTATTAATAAATTATATTAAATTAATAGTATTTAAAGTTTTAGATATTTTCACTTATTTGCTTGCAAAAAATTAGGAATATTGAAAAAATAAAGCACATATGGACGTATAATTGACTTATTTTAAGAAGTGACTGTACATTCAACGGTTGAAAAGTTCATTTTGATATTGTCAAATTGATTAAATTAACTGATCATGCAGTATATCTGATAGAAATTAATGCAACTATAATAATAAATTATCGTGAAATCCATTTAAAGACATGCAAAATCATTTCAAAATATTGAAAATAAAAAAAGATAGGAGTTAAATTTAACTCCCATTAAATACTTATTCTTTCCTACGTCTTAATCCTACACCAGCGAACATCAACGCCATAGCCAATAATACAAATGGATTACCTGTTGCTTTGGTATCCACTTTGGCCGGAGTATTAGTGCTAGTGTTTTCAATAGGTTTTTTGTGTTCAACAACTTCGACAGTTACACTTGCAACAGTTGAGTTTGCATCAAGAATTTCCTGATCGCTTTCGACTGAAACAGTATTTGTAACATTTCCTGCTTTTGTGGTTTTAGCTATGATATGCAAGACTTTATTGTTACCTGCATCAAGCTCACCTACAGTCCAAACACCATTTCCAGGATTATATGTGCCGTTTCCGTCATCGGAAGCATATAATAATCCGTCAGGCAAGATGTCTTTTACAGTTACACCAGTTGCATTGGTGTCACCTTTGTTGAGGATAATTACTGTAAACTCTACCAAATCACCTAAATCTGTTTTGGTTGTATTTGAAGTAATGATAACTTGCAAATCAACCTTAGGAGCAGGCTGAACATCAATTGTTACATTGGTTTTGCTTCCAGTAACGTTTGTGTTCTCTTCATTGGATACTACGTCCACATTATTGGTAATTTGACCTGCGCTTGTTACTTGAACTTTAATGGTTAAAGTTCTTGTTTCATTAGCGTTGATTGAGCCAACTTTCCAAACTCCACTGTTGTGGTCATATGCACCTTCAGCATCATCTGAAATGAAAACAACTCCATTAGGTAATTTTTCGTTTACGATTACGTCAGTTGCATTGGACGGACCTGCATTGACAACAACAATTACGTATTCAATAGTGTCTCCGACAGTCGGAGTCTTATTGCTTACATCTTTGCTTACGGACAAGTCCACTAATGAATGAACTGACATTGTGATTTCGTCATAGTTGTTTGTAAGGTTTGAATCTTGTTCTTGTGAAGATACAGTACCGTCAACAGTAATATTACCATCACGAATTATAGCGGCTTTAATAGTTGCTGAAACTTCCTGATTTGCATTCAGGTAGTCGATTGAGAAGTCACCATTTTCATTAACTTTTAATATATCGGATAATGAATAACCTAAAAGGTCTGAAGTTTCGAACTTGATTTCAGTTGAATTGATTGAAATTATTCTCAATCCGTTCAGGAAATCTTTGTTCAATTTACCGACAATACCTGTTGCATTTGATGGACCGTTGTTTCTGACTTTTAATGTGATAATCACTTCATCATTAATGTCAGGGTTTGTTTTGTCGACACTCAGTTCAATAGCAACATCCACAATGTCGCTTACGTGTATAGGAGTTCCGCCAGTAGTGTTAGTTCTGTTTTCATCGCAGGTAACGTTAACCTTATTTGTTAAATCGCCGCTGCCTACAGCAATACATACGACTTCAATGCTTAAGTTTTCACCGGCAGTCAATTTGGAAATGATCCAGGTAACTTTTCCGTTATCCTCAACACAATCCACATCACTTGAGACGAATTTTAAACCGTTTGGTAACTCATCAACAACAATGACATTGGATGCATTGGACGGACCATTATTCTTAACAACAATATTGTAACTGACTTTGTCTCCAACATAAATGTCGGAAACATTAGCAGTTTTAACAACAGTTAAATTAACGACAGGTTTTACTTCAATTTCATCGGAAGTTGTATTGGCAGTTGAATTCTGGCTGCATGTAACATTAGCGAAGTTAACAGCAGGGCCGTTGCTTACTGCAGATACAATGACATAAACACTGACTGAAGAATTGCCTTTCACTTTATCAAGTGTCCATTTTACATTTTGACCATCATTTACATAAGTACCGTTAGCGGAAGAGAATTTCACGCTTTCAGGTAAGATATCTTCTATTTCAACATTTGTAGCATCAGACAAACCTCTATTTTCAATTGTAATAGTATATTTAATGCTGTCTCCAACATAGACTTCAGTTACATTAGCAACTTTAGCAATGTCCAGTCTGACATCAGGTTCAACAGTAATGTTATCACTAGTTCCAGTCACGTTGGTTTTGTTTTCCTTAGCGTTTGCAACAACAGTATTTGCAAAAGTACCATTGGTTTTTGCTTTAACGATAAGATAAACTGTAGCGGATTCATTAGCATTGATATTACCAATAGTCCATGTGACAACACCAGCATTGTGGCTACCGTCAGATTCGACAAAGGCAAATTCATCGCCTAAGGTATCTGTGACAGTTACATCACTGGCATTGCTTAAACCATTATTAGTCACGGTAATATTGAATCTGATTTCATCACCAACCTTGATTTCAGTAACATTTGCAACTTTAACAATGTTTAACTCGACATTTGGAACAACAGGAATATCATCTGAAGAATTGGTTACTTCAGTATCGTTTTCTTTAGCGTTAGCGGTTACAGTGTTTGCAAAAGTACCGTCTTTTATTACTTTAACAATGACAAATACTTCAGAAGAGCCGTTAGCTGCAATTTTTGATACAGTCCAGGTCACAGTACGTGAACGAGCATCATAACTGCCACCAGAAACATGTTCAAATGCTTCATCCAATACATCAGACACATTAACATCAGTAGCATCGGACAATCCACTATTTTTGATTATAATAGTGAATTTTATGCTGTCTCCTACAACAGCAGAAGTCACATTAGCAACTTTTACAATGCTTAACTCAACATTTGGAGTAACCGGAATATCATCAGAGGAATTTGTAACCTCAGTATCATTTTCCTTGGAAATTACACTGACATTATTTGAAACACTGCCAGCACTTAAAACAGTAACAACTAAAGTTACAGTCTCAGAACTGTTAGCAGCAACACGATCAATAGTCCATGAGACTTCACGAGTATCCAAACTATAATTACCGCCTGAAACATAACCAAATGCCTTATCCAGCACATCAGTCACTTTAACGCCAGTAGCATCAGACAAACCGTTATTAGTAACGATAATTGTGAATAAAATATTGTCTCCAACAACAGCGGAAGTCACATTAGCCTTCTTGGTAATATCCAACTCAACATTAGGAACAACCGTAACATTATCACTGGTCTTGTTAACAACAGTATCGTTTTCACTACTGTTAGCAAATGCAGTATTTGATAAATTACCAGCAGCAATAACATTCACAACAAGAACAACTTTTTCAGAATGACCTGCAGCAATACTTGAAATAGTCCAGGAAGCATTACGTGAAGAAACGTCAAATGCATCCGCACCGGAAACATATCTCACAGTTTCAGGCAAGATATCCCAAACATTAACGCCAGTAGCATCAGACAAACCATCATTTTTAACAGTAATAGTGTACTCGATCAAATCACCAACAACAGCGGAAGTGACATTAGCGGATTTGCTGATGACCAATTCCACATTTGGAGTAACCGGAATATCATCAGAGGAATTTGTAACC
>NZ_JAFSNZ010000104.1 GCF_017447225.1 Methanobrevibacter sp.
AAAGGAATATCAACACTACCAGTACCATTTTCATCAACAGTAACAGGATAATCCTCACCATCAACAGTAACAACAACAGTACCATCCACATCACCAGGAACAGTCACAGTCACAGTAGTATTAGCACCATCAACACCAGGAACAACCACAACAGCAATATCATAAGTACTGTTTTTTAAAGTAAAACGAACATTACTAGTATTAGTTATATTATGGTTTGAATCCCCATTATAAGTTGCATTAACAACATAATCACCAGCAACCTCAGGAGTAATATTTAAACTAGCAATACCATCAGCACCAATAACAACATCAGGATAAACAACACCATTAACAGTAACATTAACTGTTCCGGTAACATTATAATCCTTAACAGTCACATTAACAGTAATTAACACACCAGCATCAGTAGTATTGTCAACAACATCCCTACCATCACAATCAACAACAACAATACCCATTTCAGGTTCTGACTTCAACACTTCAAACACTAACTCATAACCATCAACAAAAATACCATTATCATAAACTGTCCTGGCCTTAATAGTATGATTTCCAGCACAAGGAGTAATATTAAAGCTCACATTACCATCAACAGGATACTCAACACCATCAATAATAACAACAACACTCGCATTAACAACCCTATACTCAACAAAAACAGTTGTATTCAAACCATACACACGACCAATAGCCAAATGCAAATCAACATACTCATCATCAGGATCCTGAATATCACTCCAATATGCATCAGACACACTGTAAGGATAATAATCATTCTCCAAATGATAAACTTTACCATTATCCCACACATCAGGCCCATAATCAGAAATATTAAATAATGCAAAATAACCGCCAAATTCCTCAATATAAACAGTAACCGCAGTTAAATTAACAACAAAATCATCACCATTATAAAGTGAAAGAGTAAGATTTTCACCAGCAGCATAAAATGAATTAACCGGAATTTGAACATCACTGTTAACCATAGAACTACCATTCCAATAAGTCACATTACTAAAGACAATATCAGCACCATCCTCAGCATAAATAGCACTAATATAATTCTCACCAACAATATAAGCCAAAGCAATAGCCTCATCATGATAAACAACCACATCACCAAATTTCAAATAATGAGCAATAGCATCAGATAAAACATAAGCATTAGCCTTATTATCCATAAAACTAGCATTAACAATATTCAAAGTAACATTATCACAAACATACAATGCACCACCAACACTAGCATTACCATTAACCAAAGAAACATTAACCAAAGTCACATCAGCAGTAATATTAAAAATCCTATATGAATTTTCACCACTAATACTGAAAGAATTACCATCAATAGTCAAAGACTTATTAACAATAACACCAGACGGGAATCTATCACCATCAACACTAGGAATATATCTAAAACTATAAGGCAAGACTAAAACATCACCATCACCACAAGCATCAATCAAAGCCTGCAAATCAGTATAACTTCCACAAATACTAATAGTAGCATTATTAATAACTACATTATCAAGACCACTATAAGATGCATTAACCTTATAATCACCATAATCAGCAAAGGTATATACAGCCCACCAAGTACCGTCAGCATTAAAATTAGCACTAATTTCAGTACTGTTTGGAAGGATAAATAGTAATTTACCTTGTATAATATCATTAGGGATATTGGATTTTGCAGTGATGTTTACTGTTTTATTGTTGGTTGTAACGGATGTTACATTTACTGAATACTCGATGTTTTTTATTTCATAAGTTATATTGGCTTTACTTGGATAATAGTTGATATTACCTCCGTAAACTGCAGTAATATTATATTTACCCATAGCCAAACCAGTTAAATCCAAATCAGCAGCACCATCACTTATAATAGCCTCAGCAGTTCTAACAACACCAGATTCGTTTTCCACAGTGAAAGTAATATTTCCAGTAATTTCCGGTGTTATTTTTGCTGTAGCAGTACTGCCTGAAGCAGATAAGTCAATGCTGGTTTGAGTACCTGTAATGGTGAATATTCTTGTTGTTTGAGCTTGTGTGTAGTATAAATCTGCATTGTGGCGAGCAGTAATATTATAATTACCTGCAACAGCATCCAAAAGAATTTTACCATCAGCATTAGTGACTTTAGTAGTGTTTAGGATAAGAACATCATTAACTACAACAGTTACTGTAATATTTTGACCTGCCTCATTTTGAGATCTGGATGGAGTAACAGCAGAACTGCCAGTATTTGCAACTCCTTCAGCTCCCCAATAAGTCACATTAGTGAAACTAACATCACTAGTAGAATAAATTGCGTTTAAAAGATTATCCTGACCCATAAATATAATTTCAACATAATTGCCATTTTGACTAACCTGTAACGGTGAACTTGAATGAACATTAGCTCTGTTATTCAGGAAACGAGAATTAGAAACAGTTTTAGTACCTGAACCACTGTAGAAATAAATTGCAGAACCAGAAGTTGCATTATTACCAGTAAAATTACAATTTGTTACAGTACCAGTAGAACTTGAACTATAGAAACAAACAGCACCACCATAACCATTGGTTGCGGTGTTGTTAGTAAAATTACAATTTGTTACTTCACCAGTACTATAGAAGTAAACTGCACCACCATAATTAGCAGTGTTATTAGTAAAATTACAATTTATAGTAATTTATTAAAATGATCAATTAAAATCATAATTAACATATGGGATGATATAACAGTCCATTTTTATCATAGTAATTTTAAGGATTATAATTTGTTTATTTTTGAAAATAACTCTTTTTAATTTGTTTTGAATTTTATTGTATAAACAAAAGTCCACAAAAATGGACCGTTTTAGAAGATGCTATTTAATCACGTAACCGATTAAGTAAAGTTTATGTAATCTCAATATCTCATTGAATTATGAATCATATTTTCAATTAAAGTATAGGTCAATGTTATGGTTCATTTAATATTTTACATGGACTAGAAGGATAATGTTAAACTGGTTTATTATAGTATATTACTAAAAGTTTTTACCTTTTTAGTTGTTCTTTTTTAAGCACTATTACTCTTCAAATGGTCTCGCGAAATTTGTATATTAGATTATATTTAATACTTATTAGTATGTCTCTTGAAGAGAATTAATAATATAAATGTGAGGGATTATAATTAAATAATTTTTGGGATCAGGTGTTTTTTTTATGAGTAATATTGTTGATATGGGTTTAAAGTTGGAGATTTTTCCTGATGATGAAATGATTGGTGTTTTAGAGCAGAATATAGGCAATTCCCATTTTATCTGGAATCAAATTCTTTCTAGATATAAGGAATTGTATGCAATGTTTTCTAATCATGGTTTTCCTTTAAATCCAAATATGAGAAATTTAAATGCTATTTTAAAGATGTTGAAAGTGGACTATCCTTTTTTACATGAAGGGGAGTCTACTAGTCAACAGCAGGTGTGTCGTGATTTAATAAATGCTTTTAATAAATTCTTTAATGAATATAAAGGTTATCCTAGATTTAAATCAAAAATAAAAGTGTTCCTTCTTTTAGAATACAGAAAAATGGAAATAATATTCGTGTATCTAACAAAAGAATACGCCTAGCCAAATTAGGATTTGTTCATTACAGAACCAGTAAAAAATATCGAAAATTACTTAAAACCAGTAAAATCAACAATGTCACAGTTAAACGAAAAAACGGCAAATTCTACGCAATCGTGAATATAAAAACAAGTGTCGAAGAATTTGAAAAAAACCGGTGAAACTATCGGCATCGATTTAGGATTTAAAAAATTAGCAACACTCTCAAATACTATGGAAATAGACACATTGGATCTAAAAAAAGAAGAAGAAATGATAAAAAAATACCAAAAACAATTAGCACGAAAAGAATACATGAGCAACAACTACAAAAAAACACTAAAAAAAACTACATAAATGGATAAACCGGAAAAACAACAAACTACAAAACGCATACCACCAATTAAGCAAATACATAGTAAAAAAATTCGACATAATCTCAATGGAAAACCTCAACATCAAAGGAATGTTTAAAAACAAAAAATGGTCATCCAAATTACAAAAAATAAGCCTATACAAACTCATACAAATGATAAAATACAAAGCCCAATAGTATGGGAAAAAATTCATACAAATAGGCAGATATTTCCCATCCAGCCAAAAATGCAACACCTGCGGATACCAGAAAACAAACCTAAAACTAGAACATCGAGAATGGATATGTCCTGAATGTGGAACAAAACACCACCGAGACATCAACGCCGCAAAAAACATATTAAAAGAAGGAATCCGAATAATATCATAAAACAATAAAAAAATGAACCGGTAAGACAACCGGGGATAGCTTGGATAATACTTATACTCAAAAGAGCATAACTGCCCAAGAATAATTTTACCAAATGACACAAACATTAAGTAAAAGTCTATATAACTCAATACATATAATATTTTCATTTTGTCATAGATTATTATGATATGTATAATTTAGCGTCTAATCCTTTAATTACTCTTATAGAGCAATATTACTCTTAATTTATAATTTAAGAAATAGAAATATTAATAAATTATGAAAATCTACATAGATTTATGGATATTAATTATATAAAAGAAAATTATCGTTTTGAAACACTGACTGAAGAATATGATGTATCCCAATTCAAGTGTGAGTCAGACGATTTAACTGACTTTCTAAAAAATGATGCGTTAACTCAACAAAAAAACAAATTAAATCTAACAAAACTTGTAATATGTGATGATATAATAGTAGGTTATGTTTCTCTACTTACTGACACAATTCCATTAAAAGATATTCGTGATGAAGATGCTAAACAGGATATTAAAGATCAATTACCATCACTTCAAAAAAGAGAAAATTACCTGCAATAAAAATTGGTAGATTAGCCGTGGATGAAAGGTATGCACACAAAGGATTAGGTTCAGAAATATTAATGAGTATCTTATTTAATGTTAAAAATATCGCTGAAAATAATGTTGGTTTAAGATTTGTTACAGTAGAAGGCTATGCAAGAGCATATAATTTTTATGTAAATCACAGTTTTAATAATTTAAAAAAAGATGATAATAAAATAAAAAAAAGAATTAGATATCATAATAGAACGTAATCCAGAACAAACATTTTATTTATACCTAGATTTAAGAGTTCTAGAATGATACCTTTCTAGCAGCATCATATCTCTTTTTAAATTCTTTATCTTTTTCTGTAAGAGGTTCGAGCATTTTATTTAAAAAATCAGCTGCATCTTTACCATATAATGTTGGAGTATCCCCAATTGGTTTTGCCATGATTACCACCTCTTAATTTGTATATTTACTATATTCTAATTATTTAAATAATTGTTGCTTACACTAATTTTTTTGGATTTTAAGCTCATAAGATATTAAATAGGAGTTTTTACTTCAAAGTCGTGTTTAACACAAATTTGATTCATAACAGTCCCCCACTAATTTCTTTAAGAGTATTTAAAAAATTATCATATTCTTCAAGCCCGATAATATCTTTAATTTTATCATCCCACATCTCATCCAAATCCATGACTTTCTGTGCGATTTTACGGCCATTATCCGTGATTTCTATCCGTTTTGTTCTCTTATCAGGAATTCTTTCAATGAATCCCTTATCCTCAAGCTTTTTAAGGTTTCTTGTAATTGTGCTTTCGTTTAGATGAAATGATTGTGCCAGCTGCTCCTGTATTATTCCTTCATGTTTGTAGATTTTAATAAGCAAGGGATAAAGGCCAAAACTTAGGTTTTCATCCTTTAATCTGTCATTTAAGAATTTTGCATGTTCTCTATAAATTATTGAAACCAATGGAACGGTTGGAACATCATCATCCATTTGAAGCGCTCCTTATCAGTTTGTTAATATACAATTCTATGCATGCATAACATATCAGAGATCCGATTCCGCCTCCCAGAAGCATTCCGCAGTATATTCCGAACTCTCCCATGTTGAAGACAAATCCGAGAAGATAAGCAAATATTAAAACTAATATAAATTCCCTGAATGTGGTCAGGATAAATGAGATTGTTCCTTTTCCGACACCCTGGAATACGTTTCCCGCACTTGCTCCGAAGGGAACGTATAATATAAAAAGACACATTAACTGAAGGAAGCTTGCTATCAGCGGCTCGAGCTGTGCACTGTTTTCGGAATATGAGAAGATGAATGAAATCTGATTGGCGAATACATTGAGGATTATGCAAACTATAATTGAAGCTATCAATGCGACCTTTACGGCGTATCTTGCAACAACCCTCAGGTTTTCATATTTTCTTGCGCCGAATGCAACTCCTGCAACGGAAATTGCAGCAGTTCCAACGCCTATTGCCGGAAGCATTCCAATGTTAATTATTCTCCATCCTGCAGTATAAATGGCCACTGCAACCGGACCTGAAACGATTGTGAGCATGAAATTAACGAATATTGTTAAAACGGACAGCACCAATTGCTCAAGGCTCGCCGGAATACCGACAACCAAAATGTCCTTATACATTGTCAGGTCATTTGTAAAGTTTCCCAAATCATATGACAAATAGGTATCCTTTTTTACGAAAATCCAGTAAAACATCAAAAGCAGGCTTATGAATGGTCCTAAAGCTGTCGCCCATGCCGCCCCGGCAATTCCCATATTCAATGTGTATATGAAAATCGGATCTAAAATCATGTTAATTATAGCAGCAAGAGCAATAGGTAGAGTTGCCCTTTTGATGTCTCCTTCAGCCCTGAATGCTCCACCCACAATTGGGGGCATCAGCAATGCGATTGTCCATGCAAATACTATAACTCCGTATTCCATGGCATAGCTTAATACACTTTCAGCACCCATCATGATGAGTAACGGCTCCATAAAGACCAGGAAAATGACTGTAACAAAAATTGATACTATAATACTTAAAATTAAATTGTGTATCGCAGCATTGTTTGCTGAAGCTCTGTTTTCGGCTCCGATATAACGTGATATAAGTGAATTACCACCTGCACCGATACCGTTTCCGAATCCGACGATTATCATGAAAAGCGGTGTGATGTATCCCAGAGCTGCCAACGGCTCTGCACCGAGTCCTGCAACCCAGATACTGTCAATGATATTGTTTGCAAAAATTAAAAACATACTGGCAATAATTGGCAATGATAGCTTGTTTATTGCTTTTTTAGGATCTCCCGTAATCATTTCTATATTTGAATTTTTTTCCATAATTTACCTCTCTTGCATATGCAACTGTACTCTTGTATATGCAAGTGTTAATATTTAAATATTTTGAAATATTATGGGACTGTCCCATAATTAATTTTTAAAATTTTCATTTGAAAGGGTTGATTTTCAAATGAATAAATATATACTTGTTTTTGTATAAACATTTCATATATAACTTATTTTCATAAATTACATTCTAATAAACTTTAAATAATTAAAATAATAGAAATATACTTTAAAAATAGTTAATTAAGTAAATATGATTAGATACTGATGAAACTAAAATTTCACCAGAAAAACATGAAAAATCATATTTTATTTGAAAAAAATACGAATTTCTGAAAAAACAGAAAATAATATTTTTTAATCAAAT